>JAITFF010000044.1 GCA_031281515.1 Holosporales bacterium
TTCTCGTCCCCGAATGTGCTCAAGATTCCGGACGACTTTTCCCAAAACAGCTGAGGTCCCGCAACAAACCGGAGAGAAAAATTCTATGTCGCCTGGAATGTCTATTGGTGAACGGATACCACTGAAAGCGTCGGCTTCGATAAAACGCAATCCAGGTAGTAATCTGAGATTCCAAAGATTGAGACAATCCTTAAAGCAGCCTCGCTCGATCGCTTCCACCCCAATCGGGACTTCAATGGAATGGATCCCAGAGTTTGCGAACAGTTTCCTTGAAAAGCTAATTAGTGGGCACTGATCTCGGAATGTAACTCTCCCGAGATTTTTGCAATTTTTAAAACATTTTGCCCCTAAAAATTCCACTGACAGTGGAATATCTAAAAATTGTAGACCAGTACCATTGAAAGCTCCTTCTTCGATTCTAAACAAACGTGAATCCTCCGGAAAAGTAACCTCCGTTAGGGTCGTACAATCTTTGAAGCAGTTTTTCCCTATAATCCGAAGTCGTGCCGGAAAAGCGAGTTTTGCCAAAAAAGTAGAGCCAAAGGCCTTTTCATAAATATCCAAAGGTGGATCTCCATCCTCAAAAAGCACCTCTTGCAATGAATTACAACAAGCGAAGCAATTCTCTCCGAGTATCCTAACGGTTCCTGGTATAACTAGCCGAACGACTTTCCCTGCTAAGAATGCCCCATCTCCAATTTGTTCCAGCCTATTGCCTGGTGCCCACGAGATCCATGCAATCTTGCAACATAGGAAGCAGTTTCGACCTATTTCCTCTATACCTGGAGGTAGTACGCATCGTTGCAACTGCTCTGAACTAGAAAATGTTCCTTCTGGTAATTGGCGAATTTGGCATTCAAATGGAAATTCTACTGACTCCAAGGAGGAACACGATGAAAAACAACCATCTCCGATTTGAGCTAGACCAGGTGGTGCCCGAAATGATTCAAGTCCCGAAGCAATAAAAGCGCGTTTCCCAAGAGAAAACAGGTTACCAGCAGGATCTATATCTACAACAGAAAGTCTATGGCATCCGCAAAAACACTCATCTCCCACGACCTCAACTCGGGATGGCACGCGGAAACTACAGATTCCCGTATTTCTAAAGGCACCACCTTCGATATAGGTACAACGACTTTCTGGGTCAAAAGTCACCGATTCCAGGCTGTCACTATAAGCCAAACAGCAGGAGTCCAATTTCACCAACGAATCCGGGAAATGAATGCTCCGTAATTTTGACTCGATTAAGGCACCTTCCCTAATGAGGCGTATTTGACTCCCAGGTTCAAAAACCGCCTGTTCGAGATCAATCGCAGGGCCCGGGATAAGTTCTTGGATTCCGTTTGGAACCCATAACCTTACCGTGCCTGGCCGAGGAGATTCGCCCGTTACAAATCCTATCAGACCGTAGTTAACTATGATCCCTCTGAAAAAATTGTCGCTCACTCCATTGGAACATACTCCTAGAGCTCCCCCAAATAGCGATAACATGACGGCTATTCGCAGAACAATCTTGATCATAAAATTAACTGAAAAATAATCCTCCCCTACATGGAATGTTACCCAATTCGGTTTCTGGCTTGATAATTTTTTAGGGTAAAAAAGAGCAAAAATGAGAAAAATTATCTAAAAATTAAAATTTCCTTGCTCTATCTCGTTTTTGGGATGACGGAGCTAAAAGGTTAGGAGTAGAATGAGCTTCCTCTGCACCTTTCCACAATTAGCTTTGTTGTGTACCTCAATATACCCCGCCTCCGTGTTCCGTGCCAAAAACTCCGATTCTGAAAGGCAACCGTATTTTTGAATTGCGGAATATGTGCAAAAACCTACGATTTTTACACGATATTCCCGCTCACCACAGTAACAACATTTTATAATAAATCTCCTGCCTAGTATAGCAATGCCTTGACCTAACATTCTACTGCAATGATAGCAACTTTCACTACGTAGCCTTTGATAGAATTCCTTCAGTATGCTATATTACTCCTACGTTCACCCATCCATTGAGAAACGGACGGGGCTATTGTTGGAATCGGGCAAATTGACTAACAGAGCCAAGACCAGAGCCAAACGATTCCAAAGTGCAATAGTGCGATGAGGACGGCCGCACTCCCGATATCCTTGGCCCTTTTGGAGAGATGGTGTGCTTCGAGGCTTATTCGATCGATGACGGTCTCTATGGCTGAGTTTAGGCATTCGATGGTAAGGATTAGGGCAAATGAGCTGAATAGATAAAATCTGATATGCAGCGGGGTCGTCCGGAACAATTCCAGCGCCACGAGACAGAAGCCCAGAAGAATTTCCTGCCGAAAGGCCCTTTCTTTGAACATGGCTCGCAGACCGTCGATGGAATATTTTAAGGCTAAACGCAATGAATTGACGAAGAACATGCCTAGGATACAAATTTGTTGCCGGTACCACCGAGATAATACTATATCAATAGAAGATCGCAAACGGTGATTTCCTGAATTAGCAAGTTTGTTTATGTGGATCTATCGGAAAGACAAGGTAAGGTAGAAACAGCACAGTTCTTACGGAATCTAATCGATATAGTTCCATATCAGAAGCTTTAATAGAGTCTGTAAGAAACATAATATTGAACACCGCCTTACACTCCCGGCTCACCCATGGACTAGTTTGGATCAAATATCCATATGAAAAAGAAGGCGACGAAGACCTTTATATTGACCGGCTACTTGGGCGTGATGGGGCGATTGAATTTGATGAGTGAGGTGAGGAGTCCATTTAAGGTTCGCATATTATTGCGGATAGTGTAGAATAATCGCATCTCAAGTCTTTCTGCAAGATCATGAATGGAAACGCCTCAAATTCCCCAGGAAGTAGATAATATTACAGTTTCTGGAGCAATAAATCCTACGCCAGTTTCTTCGGATTCGTCCGTTTTTGATATGTTTTGGAATGCAGGGTTTATGATCAAGGTGGTAGTGTTATCACTGCTGCTCGCGTCCATTTGGTCATGGGCCATTATAATCAGCAAGCACTTAAAGCTAAAACGCCTCAATATCGAAGCCAACGTTTTTGAGGATAATTTTTGGTCCGGAGCCCCACTCGAAGCATTGTACCATGAGATGAAAGATGCCGCCTACGATCCAATGTCCAACGTTTTCTGCGCGGCCATGACGGAATGGATGCGATTTTCGTCGGGAAAACTGAAAAGTTCCGGCGAATCTGGGGCGAGATCCGTCGAGCAGAGGGTTGAACGGATCATGCAAATCGCGATCAGAAAAGAAATCGATGAACTAGAAAAGGGGTTAGGGTTTTTGTCATCGCTCGGAACGAATGGTGTCATCATCGGGTTATTCGGAACTGTTATCGGAATTCTCAACGGATTTAAGGCGATCGCTTTGCAGCAGAGTACGAGCATCGCGACCGTTGCACCTGTTATATCTGAGGCCCTCTTCACGACGGCCCTCGGGATAGTGGCGGCCATCCCAGCCGCCCTTTGCTATAACAAATTCATGACTGATACGAATAGATACATAAACAGATTAGAGACATTTGCGGATGAGCTGAACTCCATTATATCGAGACAATTCGATGAATAGCCGAAAAACGAGACAGCGCCAGAAACCGAGTATCAATATCAATATTGCTCCACTCGTTGAGGTCATGCTCGTCCTGATCATTATCTTCATGATTACGGCTCCGATGCTGAACGTTGGGATTCAGGTCGATCTACCGAAAACGAAGGCGTCATCCATTAATGAGACGAAATCGACTCCAATTATCATTTCGATTAACAACGACTCGAAGATCTTTATTGAAGAAGCAGAAGTTTCCATTGAAGACCTCATTCAAAAGTTACCGATGATATTGGATAATGGAAAAAGTGACACCGTGTACGTTAGGGGGGATAAGAATTTGCAGTATGGAACGATCATGGAAATTATGGGAATAATTTCGTCGGCAGGCGCCTGTAAAGTCTCTCTGATTTCTGATCCAGATAGTTCACCACAAAATACATTGCCAGTTCCCGGGAATCAGGAAAAAAACATCAGCAAAGGCAGGGTACCTGCTCGCAGAGGACGTTAAGTGTCTCGCCTTGCTTTAATCATTTCACTAGCAATCCACTGTGCAGCTATAGTTTTCCTGTATTTTGATTTTGGAGAACTATTTTCTCCGAGACTGAAGGATGCCGGGTATGCCGTCTTTGATTTCGTCGAAATCGGTCATAAAAGTAAGGCACCGATCTTATCGGAAAATGAAGGTCGAGTTTCTAAGACTAAATCCCAGGAAAACGCAGAATCGGCCTCTCGTAGCAAAAATAAACAAACACCTCAAAAAGCTCCAGATGCCGAAAAACCTCAAAAGAAAAAATCGGATGCTGTCCCACTAAAACCCAAAAATTCCCAAAAGAAACCACAGCCTCAAAAATCGAAGACTCCCAGCAAACCTAAAACGCCGGAAAAATCGAAACAAGCTACCCAAGACGTAAAAAAAAACACCAGCAAAGCCGTGGTCAACCTCGACGATTCCAAAAAAAGGAAAACAAACGGTAAGTCTGCGAAGAAGTCTTTTGACAGTTTGCTCGATAGTGCCACAGCCGATTCGAACAACGAAAATTCCGGTATGAAAGCCGAGGAAGTTGGAGAAACATTGACGGCGACCCAGATTGATCTCGTCAGGCAGACAATTCGTAAATGCTGGCATTTCCCTGCTGGATTAAAAAATGCTGAAGAATTGATTGTAGATATTAAGATGGCTCTGGATCCTGATGGTAACGTAAAATCTGCGGAGATTATGAATAAAAATCGGATGAAAAATGATCCGAACTTTAGGGTAGCTGCTGAATATGCTTATCGAGCCGTCCTCGACCCAGAGTGTAACCCACTTCCGTTGCCGAAGGAAAAATACGAAGAATGGAAGGAACTGGAGCTGAGCTTCAACCCGAAGGATATGTTCGGTTAGACTTCTCTCCAGACTTTCAGAGAATCAGAATTTCTGGAAGGAGATACAGAGCACAGAAGCGCAGCGTACTTAAGGACGTAACTTTGCGGCCAGATGACGCGTTAACATCAATCTGGAAAAGCTGGCCAGCAGTTGCTGCTTATGCTACACTATGTGTGTTCTTCAATGCTAGTTTTGAGCGGTTTGTATTTTGATTGATACGAGGATTAGGTTAGCTGCGATCACTTGCATCGTTTTTCTTGTCGGCTGCTCTAGAGATTTGGACCTGACTCAATTTGAGAACATGCCTCCCGAGAAGATTTTAGAGCGCGGCCTTAACGAAATGAAATCGAAAAATTATGGGGACGCGATTCAGATTTTCGAAGAACTCGAGAGATTACATCCGTATTCCCGTCTCAAGGCTGAAGCACAGCTTAATGCTGGAGACTGTAGTTATGCGATAAAGAAGTATGATGAAGCTGTTACTTCGTTTGAAGTCTTCATAAAAACTCATCCACGAAACGAGAAAGTTCCATACGCTCTATACATGTTGGGAGATCG
>JAITFF010000056.1 GCA_031281515.1 Holosporales bacterium
GTACTCTTCCCGGACCCGCTTCTTCCGACGAAGGCTACCGTCTGTCCTCTCCTTATCTCGAACGAAATCCCGTCGAGGATCGTACGAAATGAATCATATCGAAAAGATACGCCCTCGAATTGGATGAGGTTGATCTGGCCCGAAATCCGAACCGGATTCGGCGAATTCCGAATTTTTGGCTCAGTATCGATTATATCAAAAATTCTCGATGCGGCAACTAGCCCCTCTTGGGCGTTGGCACTCAGCTGCGTCAGTCTCCTGACCGGCTCATAGGCTATTAGCAGAGCTCCCAGAAATGAAATCAGATCGCCGATCGTTTTGTGCCCATCAATGACCTGTGTGCCACCATAGATCAGGACGCTAATGATTGCGACACCGGCGATGCATTCCGAAATTGGATGAAGTAGAGCCTTGATTTTCGTCGATTTAACGATAGGAATCAGGAGGTCAGCGATCTTGTTCTTCACCCTATCAATTTCCATTCCTTCGGAATTATATGCTTTGACTATTCGAATACCCTGAAATATTTGAGCTAGATAACTGGAAAATGATCCAAGACTGTTTTGTGTTTGGCTGACTATCTTTTTCATTCTTCTGCCAAAAAGAATGATCGGCACCAATGCGGATGGAAAAAGAACGCATGCGAAGACTGCTAGGACGGCATCTCTGTATATCATGACTCCAACCAGGAATATGAATGTCATAAGCTCTTTGCCGAGCCCGGAAATGGTCGTCGATACGGCATTTTTCATCAGTGAGACATCATTCGAGAATCTTGATAAAAGATCTCCACTGTGATGATCGTTGAAGAAACTGAGATCCGCTGTTACTAATCGCTTGAAAAGTCTCTCCTGGATATCGAAAACAATCTTCTGACCGACATACGTCATGATGAAGGATTCACCGTACGACGCCAGCCCCTTCACGACAAATGAGGCAAAAATGAAAATTCCGAAAAATACGAGATCAATTTTATCGTGGTTTTGAAAAATAAAATCGAATGCCGGCTTGAGAAAATACGGGAAAGCCGCTGTGGCCGTGGCGGCGACTAACATGCAGCAGAATGCTTTGAGTAGGTATAATTTATACGATCTAACGTGTTCTGCCCAAATACGTTTTGTGAGATTTTTCTTTCCGATTTTTCCAATCCTTTCTTTAGATAGTTACATTCGCGGCGTATACTCGATTGTATTCAAAACACTTGAAAAATGATACATCTTTCAAGTTGATTTAGTATACAATGCCACCATCGCGAAGATTAGGGAGTTTTTTGTGTTGATGAAAGGGAAAATTGGCTTGGTGATGGGCCTTGCCAATAAGTTTTCTATTGCGTACGGGATATCAGAGTCTTTGAGTAACCGCGGAGCCGATCTGATCTTCACATCGCAAACAGAATATTTTAAAAATAAAATTACCGAAATTGCCTCGAGTTTCAGTAAACATGAGATACTATTGTGCGATGTCTCAAAGGATGGAGATATCGATAAATTATTCGATATGATTTTATCGGACGTCGGGAAATTAGATTTTATAGTTCATTCTCTCGCGTTCTCAGATAAAAATGAATTATGTGGGAAGTATTACGACACATCGCGGAGTAATTTCTTAAATGCAATGAATATTTCTTGTTACTCATTTACCGAAGTTTGCAAAAATGCTGCAAAATTAATGAAGGATGGCGGAAGCGTGGTTACCCTCACATATTACGGGGCCGAGAAGGTCGTCCCAAATTATAATGTCATGGCCCTAGCGAAGGCTGCTCTCGAGACGAGTGTTAAGTACCTCGCGGCAGATCTTGGAGAATTTGGGATAAGAGTTAACGCCATCTCTGCTGGCCCTATTAAAACTCTCGCCGCTTCTGGTGTCGGGGAATTCTCGAAAATTCTGGAGTACGAGAGGTGGAGATCCCCGATGGGGCGCAACGTCACCCAGAAAGACATTGGAGAGGCTTGCGCTTTTTTGCTGAGCGATATGTCCTCCGGAATTACGGGTGAAATCCTTCACGTGGATTGTGGAAGTAATATCATCGGCGTTAAATTTTAAATTCGGGATATCCTCACAAAATCGTAGCCATAGGTAGATAGGGATTTTCCTGCCTTTTCTGCCATTGATCTGGAATCATACAAACCGAAGCAGCTTGATCCAGCTCCAGAAACTCCGCAGAAACGCGGCCCAGTTTCCTCGATTGAATTTAGGATATCCCGAATTTCTGGGACGAGAGATATTGCCGAATCCTGCAAAGAATTATGAAAATCCTCTAGAAATTCGAGGGCGCAGTTACCCATATCGAGTGTAGGCTGCAATGGTCCAGCAAAATTATCGTATACCATCTTGGTCGAGAGGCAAATTCCGTCATGAACAACGATGACGTATAGATCATTCAGTCCAGAGATGGACAGAGGGAAAACGGATCCTTCCTCGAATCCAGTACCGTCCAAACACAGGGTGTCAGCCCCCAGGAAATATCGATACAAAAAGACGATAGCATCGCTACCGAGAGACTTGAAAAACTTGATAGATTCCAGTCTTTTTTCAAGGGGAATTTGCCAAATATCAAAGACGGTAGCAATAAATCGAGCGGCATCACTCGATCCACCTCCCAACCCACTTCCGATAGGAATTCTTTTCTCGATCTCAACGTGCGGAATTTTAGGTTGGAACAAGC
>JAITFF010000019.1 GCA_031281515.1 Holosporales bacterium
CTGTGAACGGGAAGTAACTCGGCCTGAGCCTGATCGCGACATCATCCGTCTCGAAGAATGCGGATATAAATTTCTTAAGCTCGCTCTTCAGATGCCCTATCGTGAGGTTGTCTCGATCAACAACGAGCCCCTCGATCTGATGGAACATCGGAGAATGCGTAGAATCCAGCTTGTCATTTCGATAAGTCTTTCCCATCGAAATCATTCTGACTGGAACCCCTATTTGTTGCATTGTTCGAATCTGGACGCACGAAGTATGAGTACGTAACAGAACATCATCGAACCCATCGATATAAAAGGTATCGTGTGATTGACGTGCCGGATGATGCTTCGGAATATTTAACGCATCAAAATTGAAAAAATCCGTTTCGATTTCTGGACCATCGAGTACCAAAAATCCACGAGCATGGTAATGATCTCTGATGCGCCGAGTGGCTTGAGTTAGGATGTGCACAGAACCGAAGGAACCATTAATACTCGGCAAAGTGATGTCAACCACTTCGCTCCTCAGCCTATCCTCAATCATCAGTCGCCTGAGCTTCTTGTTCTGAGCGGTGATGGCCTCTTCAATGGCAGATTTCACGATATTCAGCCGCTCTCCAACAATTTTTTTCTCCTCGCTTGGCAGTCTGGCAAGAGTCTTAAACTCTGAGGTTACAACTCCAGATTTCCCTAATAATTCAGCTTTTATCTTTTCCAATTCAATGATGGAGCCCGCATTGGCGACTGATTCCAACCAACGATCCAAATTACTTTCGTCTTCGAGCATAACCATACCATCATCTCAAGTGGGGAAAAAAGGTGGTGCCCAGAGCCGGAATCGAACCAGCGACACAGAGATTTTCAGTCTCTTGCTCTACCGACTGAGCTATCTGGGCATACTTCAAAAAAAAAGACGGCCGAACACGGAAGATGCTATAACACTAGGACGAGTTTGTCCAGTATCCAGTATGTTCCGTAAGCAAGGACACTGCATCAAGCTCAGTCGTTTTTGGGTTTCTTTTTATTGTTTTCGGCGTTCCGGCTAATCTTGAAAGTTTGGCAAATCTCGGATCATGATGATCGATAATATAATACATCTAGTTAACCTTCAGATACTTACACAAAGATTTGTCCAAGAAATCGGTTGAATCTATTATATTGGCAATGTCGAATTCTGGAGCGCCACTCATTGCCACGGAAAGTGGTAAGGACATCAGGTACGTCCCCTCCAATCCGAATGTTGCAAACTCAGTTACTATCCTAATTATGGAATCTAGGTCGTTCCCATCTCTGAAAAAGGATCCCAAACACCTCAACATAACGACGACCTCTCTGGCTAGAGGAATCACGGACTCCGGCCCCTTCATCATCAATTTATCCAAAAGGGATAGGTCATTGCTCATCGTCTCGAGGATTCTCGCTGTGGCCCGCAAAAATTTCGTAATCTCCAGGAGATGTTCTGATTCTCTCTTCTTTTTCAGGGCTTCTTTGCCCGTAGCCGCTTTACTTTCCTCATCCAGCTTTTGCCCCTTCTCTTCCAATGGTTTGCACATCGTACCCACATGCTCGGAAAGTACGAACTTTGCCCCATGAGGAAGGCCGAACAGGGTCATCGCGAAGCCTTTAGCCTTGGCGAAATGATTCTGTTTCTCGGTCGCATCTGTCTCTTTCCGGTACATCTGCATAAATCGATAATATTCATTGCTACACGATGAGAAATCCGAAGAATTGGCAGTCGCTACGGCCATCATTAATATAGCTATAAGGTATAAAAATCGATTCATGATCCTAATACCTCATATTGGGTAAAGATAGGGACTCTAGTGTCATCGCTTAGATTCCTCTTCAGGTTTTCGATAACTTCCGCAATAATGTCCTCAGGTTTTTTGCTGGGAAAGTCCCGGTATATGGCCGAGGTAACCCTAGATAATTTATAGACCGCACGAGACGATAAGAGATTCGAGATCACTATCACGCGCATTATTCGTAAAATCGCATCATCTGTCGCGAGCACTATCAGCTGGTCTCCCTTTTTTTCCGTGAAAACTCCGTGACCAAATTCCGCTGGATTGGCCGAAACAAATCGTAGAAAAACGTCAATTTCTTGCAATAAAGGAATTAATTCTAATGGAGACTTCTCTATAATTTTCAGCAGGACTTCATCAGTTAAATTCTTGTAAACCAAATGAATAGCGATCGTAAACTTTATGATTTGTTCATTATACTTATCCTGTAGATTATGCTCGGATATATCAGGAAAATCCTTCCCATTCGGATATCGTAAGATAAAATTCGGAGCACCCATTTTGGTGATATATTTTTGCTTGATGGATTCCAAAATTGGCCGAGCCGCGGCGAATAGTTTCTGCGCATCTTCTGGAGATATGGCCTTTTTGTTGAATTCCTTTGCTAGGTTAGAATACTCACTTACTCCTGGAATCGAGTCACCAGAAGGTGGAGCAGAAGAAATAGCACCCGCAATACCGAGAGCACCAATAAAAATTATGGCGCAACAAAAAAGCTTCATGTAACAGCCGATTTTAAAGAATCGCGGCATTTACCACCCCCACGCTTAGTAAAATTATATCCAATCCAGTATCTGGTAATCCAGAAAAAATTTATCTAAAATTGGTTGGCCAAATAACGAACGAATCTTTCGCTAGGTAACTAGCATGTAGTATCATGGCACCGTGATTCGTCCATTTCCTCTGGCACATAAACAAGGGAAAAAAATGGCAGATAAAAAATGTGCGCTGCCCGTTACTCGGGAAGAAGATTTTTCGGCCTGGTATCAGGCTGTCATCACAGGAGCTGACCTCGCCGAAACTTCGAGCGTTAGAGGGTGCATGATCATCAAGCCATTCGGATTCGCCATTTGGGAACTTATGCAATCCATTTTAGATTCAAAATTTAAGGAGTTGGGACACTCTAACTGTTATTTTCCTCTCCTCATTCCAGTCGACCTGTTCGAGAAGGAGGCTGAGCACGTCGCGGGATTCGCCAAGGAGATGGCCATCGTCACGCACCACAGAATCGAGTACAAGGATGGGAAATTTGTTCCGGCATCTCCCCTCGAAGCTCCTCTCGCGATACGTCCGACCTCCGAATTAATCATAGGGGAATCCATGGCGAAGTGGGTAAACTCGTACCGAGACTTACCGGTCATGATTAACCAGTGGTGCAATATCGTCAGATGGGAAATGAGGACAAGAATGTTCTTGAGGACGTCGGAATTCCTGTGGCAGGAGGGACATACAGCCCACGAAACCGAGGAAGAGGCTCGACGAGAATCCATCGTTATGCACGATGTTTACCACTGGTTCATCAGGGATATCCTGAAAATGTACTGTATTGCCGGGGAAAAACCGGATCACGATAGATTTGCAGGGGCAGTAGATACCCTAACGATCGAAGCGATGATGCAGGATGGAAAGGCGCTACAGGCGGCGACCAGTCACTATTTGGGTCAGAACTTTGCGAAAGCTGTTAACATCCGTTTTCAAGGTCGTGATGGGGCCCTGCATTATGCTCATACTACATCATGGGGAGCGACTACCAGGCTGATCGGAGGTCTCATCATGTCGCATGCTGATGACGACGGCCTGAATTTACCGTCGGAAATCGCCCCCTACCATGTCGTCATTATCCCCATTCTGAAAGGAACCGATCTTGATGGTGAAATTTTGGAATACTGCCAGAAGATTAAGGGGTCGGTTCAGAAGGATGCCAGAGTTTTAGTTGATTCAAAAGAAATTCCCTCCCAAAATAAGAAGTGGGATTATATCAGGAAAGGCATTCCATTCATCTGCGAAATAGGAATGAACGAACTGCAAAACGAGACGGTATTTTTTACGAAACGTGCCAGCGATCTGGCGAAGGTTCGTATGTCTCTCGGAGAGTTTGCCGCAAGGATTAAATCAAACATTCAAGATCACGACAGCGTTTTACAAAGAAAAAATGAATTATCATGCAATCAGAAGATAGTCCGTGAAATTAAAACATTTGAAGAACTCAGAGATTACTTCTCTCAATCGAACGGATTCGTAATAACTAAATGGTCTGGATCGGAAAAAAATTTGGATTTAATCGAAGAACTGGCAGTTTCAATTAGGTGCTTACCGACCGAACAAGCCGGTAGTCTTGGAAAATGTATTCTAACCGGAGAAGATGCAACGATTGACGTTGTGCTGGCAAAAAGTTATTGATATAATTGCGGTTTCTTTGGCGGCCTATGCTGGTTCGTTCCTCAAATGTTTCGCAAAATTCTTATAGCTAATCGAGGAGAAATTGCGGTCAGGATTCTCAGGGCTTGCAAGATGCTGGGAATCAAAACGGTTGCTGTCCATTCGGTCATTGACGAATCTCTAATGCATGTAAGATTCGCTGATGAAAGCGTTTGCATAGGGCCAAATAGAGTCGCCGACAGCTACCTGAACGTTGCCTCCATTTTGAGTGCTGCCGAGCTGACCGGCTGCGACGCCCTTCACCCTGGTGTCGGTTTTCTATCTGAAAATGAAAAATTTGCCAAGATGGTAAATGGGCACGGAATCAAATTCATCGGTCCTGATCCAAGGCACCTTTCCGAAATGGGTGATAAGATTCTCGCTAAAAAAAAGATGATGGAATACGGGGTACCAGTCGTAATAGGTTCAGACGAAGACGT
>JAITFF010000027.1 GCA_031281515.1 Holosporales bacterium
TAAAGATATCCTTTAGCAGAGTGTTAAAAATCATGACGAAACAAACGAAGCAGGCGGCCCGCTCGAAATCTGACCTATGATAGTGAGATAAGACCCCCACAACGACGGCGGAACCAATGACCTCACCCTGCCCCATCTTTAGGATAAAATGAACGAAATTGTCGATCATTCACCACGCCTAGAAGGTCGTGCTGAAACCTAACAAAAATCTGAACGGCTCATCATATTTCTCTTTTCGAATCGGGAAGGCATAAGTAAACTTCATTGGTCCCAATGGAGTCACAAAGGAAATACCGAGACCAAGAGAGGCCCTGATTTTCTTCGAATCACGAATCGAATGACTTACCAATAAAGCACTGGCATTCTTATCGAAAGCACATTCTACGTGATCAAACTCATGTGCGACATTTTCCGGGCTGGCAGCAGTTTTTCCGGCATCCAAGACCGCGATATTATTCTGTTTATCGATGATGATTTTTTTACCAGTCTTAACCAGGAAACTATCTCCTTTTTCTGGAGGATCCCAGAGAGTTCCGAAATCTGTAAAGACAAATCCTCTAAAGCAGAGTTCCTCAGAGAGTCCCAATGGAAACGTAACTTCCACGGTCCCTTTCCAGTACTTAGTGGCCCCAGCATAATCCCTAAAAATCGCAGATTTGGCTAATGCTATCCCTGTTAACGGATCAGTCACCACCATGGCCCTGACGCTCTCGGCAACCGGGCCAACACCGCAGTCATCGAATCCTCTGAACGAGTCTAACCCGAGAGCGAAGCTATCCGCGATGTTCGGCTTTTTACTGCCAAACTTACTAAGAAGACCGCACGATAGCGCAAATTTGACATGCGTTTTCCTGTTAATTGGAACAACATACGTGCCGAAAAGTTCGTTTTTCAGGTGTCTAGCATCTCCTCCAAGCCCAGCAACAGTCGTCCCAAGACCGGTTCTGAGAGAGCCCTTCAACCCGGTCAGGAAGGAGGTACCGTAGCTTATTGTATGCTTCATGGCAGAGGAATTACACTTCCCTGGGCGCGTAGCACTAATCGAGTCCCCCTCCTTCTTCATAGTTTGATATTTTATGATTGGAGTTGCATGAGGCATGACATCTTCGAATCTTCTGCTCGTCAGGGTATAATCCCAACTCTGATCAAATTTGGAACTCAAGCTATACGATGCCCCCAAAGAACCGCCAATCTCCTTCGTAGAAAAAGCGTCCCATCTGCCACTTTGGTATCTGAAGGCCCCAACAGTCCCAGTAATATCCTTATCAAATATATGAGGGTCGGATACACTCGCATTAACGTTATTCAAGAATCTAAATTTGCTCTTTCTCGGAACGGCGCGTTCTGTGCCAGTCACCGGATCGATCTCATAACTCCGTCCAGTCCTCGTCTTACTAGATCCGAGGAACACGCTGAGCGACTTTCCAGTCCCAAGGAAATTAATCTCGTTGTACGATAAATCCACTCCAATTCCTTCCTGCGTCGTATAGCTCGCAGCAGCCATCGCTTCTCCAGTCGATCCTTCCTCAAGAGAAACCTGCAAAATACATTTATCTGGAGCATTCGGATCTTGAATCGTCTCGATATTAACCGATTTAAAGTACCCAAGATTTCGCAGGCTAGCTTCAGCCAGCGCCACAATGGTCCGGTTATAAGCATCCCCCTCTTCGATCGCGAGTTCCCTCCGGATGATGTGGTCTCGTGTCCTCGTATTACCTTTAATTATAATTTTCGAAACGTAGACTCTATCCCCCTCTAAAACATGGAAGACAACATCGACTATTCCATTTTCCGGCAATTTATTGAGCTTCGGCTCGATCTTGACGGATGCAATCCCTTTCTCATTGGCGCGTTTAATAATCTTCCCTGAATCAGCATCCAGTAACTGGACGTTAAATTTCTCCTCTTTTTTGCAGTATAGCTGACATGCCAGATCCTTGTCCGTCAATTTTTCTATATGTGACTTTGTTTCGATATCGCCAAAATTGTATAGCCGTCCCTCATCGACAACGAACGTTAAAATAAACTCTTTCTTGTCATGAGATAACTCGGCCGTTGCAGAAATAACTTTGGCATCAGCATAGCCTCGCTCCTGATAAAATCTGGTAATGGCCGACTTATCTTCGGCCACTCGATCAGGATCGTATATATCATCCGTAACAAAAAACCTGTACCACCTCTTCACCCTCGTATAAATAACATCCCTCAATTCACTGGCGGAGAATGAGTTATTCCCGACGAAAACGATGCGCCCAATACCGGCGGAGTCTCCCTCGTTAATTTCGAATACTAAGTTTACCTGGTCGTTCGGAAGACGAATGATCTTTGATTCAACCCTGGCGTTATATCTCCCCATTTTACGGTATGCATCCAACAAACCTTGTTGAATTTCTTTCACCCTCGCGGGAGATAGCGTTTCTCTGGCCTTCATCAGGACAGCCTTTTCGATATCATGATCTGAGAGCTTACGATTACCTTCGAAAGCAATCTTATTTATAATTGGCGCCTCTTTTACTTGAACGACCAAAACCGTTCCGCGCACTTCGATGGAAACCTCTTCGAAGAATCCGGTCGCATCTAAGGCTTTTAGGGCCTCGTTAATGGAATTCGAATCCACTTCATCCCCTACGCCAAGTGGTAAATATGATTCAATTGTCTCCGGTTCAACGCGTTTGCATCCAACATACTCTATCTTCGAAATTTGCTCCGCCAACAACGTTAGGGTCAAACCCCACCCAACGAGGACACAAAAAAACAAGCAACGTAACGTTTTCATCGTTTCAACCCCTTAGCTTATCTGAATAAATAACCCGACAAATCGTTCCAAAGACCTAGTAGCATCAATGATGCTACCAGGACGAGACCAACCATAAATATTATCTCAACAACTTTCTTGGGTAATGGCCGCCCGGCCACCCACTCTATCGCTGATATCA
>JAITFF010000047.1 GCA_031281515.1 Holosporales bacterium
AGAAGCGTTTATTGAATAAGCCGTAAGAATTACGGTTTGTACTCCCCTTTGTTGCAGATTATCTACCAATTTCGGCATTTTTTCGCTGACAAGGACTTTTGTATGGGCAGGTCCAGTAATCAACACGTCATCGCAATCGAATACAACGAGAGTATCCTTATCAGCTCGCTCAAGCTCCGCTTCAATATCCTCTATCTGATCGGTGGTGATGATTTTCCTTGCGCATCCACATACTAAAAACAGCGCCGCAAGTAACCCGATGAGTTTCGACCTCATATTCTCTTTCCTATTTCAGGGCGTCTATATAACCATGTACCTTCATCCATTCTTTTATCACACTATTGAAATAATGATAATGATTCTGTGCCTCGAAAATATGCACCTCGGCCTCATTTTTTGAAAGAATGTGAATATCGGCATACCCGACAATTTCCACGCCACGATAAAGCATAAAATGTTCGTGGTTAACATCGTCCAAATTGCCGTTAAGCGGGTCCAGAACTCCGAATCGATCAAAATGGTCTTTGCGAAGCATCTTTATTGCGTTCTGTTCATTATCTGTAAGGCATTTTAAAATTCGTAACCTATCGAATCCAATGTCCTTCACAATCTTATTTATAAAAATGCTTTTTCTAATCGTATAAATCGGAAACGATAATTTCCCAATTTTTTGCTGAGAGATCTCATCCTGCAAAATTTGCTTTTTGATAGCCGCATATTCGTCCCGAACATCGGGATTAGAGCGCAAATAATCTCGAAATAGCAGATTTAATTCTATCTCCGGATGATTTTCATCGAAGAACAGATGCAAATTTGCGTCTGTATCGGATCGCTTGGTGAAGCCGCATTTTAGCGGAACGTTCCATTCCCCTTTATGTTGGTATCCGGCTCCCTCCAGATCGGGTAGCGCCCTCTTGCGATCCCTGGCGATAGCGATGATATCTATCTTCGGTTTTGCAGGGAGACCAGGAACTGCCGTAGATCCAATATGGTGAATTGCGATCAGATTACTTCCAAGAGCAGCTTTAATTACTGTCCTCTCGGATTCAAACATTGCCGGCCATTCGGAATTGTACTGAACAATCTCTATGCGTTTCCCCATATCACTCGCGCAGAGGACCGGTAACCGAAAAAAAACAAAACCTGGCTCCTTGGGACGGACTCGAACCGCCGACCCAGTGGTTAACAGCCACTTGCTCTACCGACTGAGCTACCAAGGAAAAACCGGATTATTTGTATCACACAACATCTGCGATCACAACTGATTTTGTTCAAATGTACGTTTACAGAGCCATACCGAAATGTTCCACAGAAGTTTAATACTAATTCTCATCATGAATATGCCAAGCTGTCCGTCGGATCAAATCCTGTCTTTTGCAGATTCTATCGCATATTACTTATACTCTTCATCAAATTCCTCACAAAAATCGCCAACAAAACAAAATAATTCTGTGATATACTTTTCCACGGCTAAGATCCTTTGTTTTTTTAACTGGCTAGGGATTTTAGCCTATTTGCTTTCGGCAATCCGCAACCGATGTTATCATTAAGTTCTTCGGAAATTTGGATTATCCCATTCGGTTTAGGAACGAGGCGACAGTTTGATCTTTTTCCTTGCTGCCCCTCGACGAGCCAAATTCGAAGTTATAGGCGTCCTTTAGACAGGCTCCGAATATTCCCGCGACCGTCGATATGATTCCGACGGCCTCCCCGGGGAGGCTTTTGCGATAGACGATGATGACCGCGAGACATACAATCAAACCCATGGCTGCAGCAAGGACCATGACGTCGGCCCTAATATTTCGCCTCCCCGTGTTTATGATCGCAATATCTCTTGTCCTGGCGTCTTCTTTATCCTTAATTACGGCGAGTTCTATTTCTCTTTCTGAGTTGATTAGTGCCCTCTGAAAGAGCATAAACATTTTCTTATCGTTCTTTAATTTTTCTATGGCTTCTGTTTCATTTTTGCTGTTCGTAACATTTTTAGCGATATCGATTAGCTGTCTAGAAACGAAATCGATACTAGTTCCAGACAACCATCTCGTTATCTTTGGTGAAAGTTGCGCTAACGATAAAATAGCTTGCAATATAGTTGCTGATATCATTATTTCCTCCTTTAATGGCTAAGGTTAGACGTGATTCTTTTTGTATACCACTTGTTAACTAAATCGTGATAGCATAATGCTGCGTCATGGCGCATAGGGGGATTCGTTCATTAACGTGAACGAATTAACCGGGGGTATATGGGAGTCCTCGTAAGGGGGCTCCCATTTTATTTTGTTCACGATTTGATCGTGTTATGCCCCTATTTGGTGAGGACTAGTGCCTTTATTGCATCGAAGTTCACTACATCCCCGCCTACCCTTTTCGTGGCGTAAAATTCAACAAATGGTTTTGAATTATACGGATCCTTGAGGATAGTGATGGTCGGTTTTTCTGCGATTTGGTATCCCTCATACAGATTTGCAAACAGCACGGGGATGCATTGATCATCTTTATCCTCGCTAACCTTGGGCATGTCATCACAGATGACGACTGGGTATCCGAGAAGCGTATCCGGAACTCCGTGCGCTATCGAATTTTGCCACAGAAATTTCCTCGTCGTTTCATCCTTGATCGTCCGGATGTGGGATGCTGCATTCCGAGACATTATCCAGGTAGCTCCAGAGAGATATTTCGATGGCAACAACTCCATGAGTGCCACGATTTTTGAATAATCCGATATTTCTCCGATATTACCGCCAATGATTCCTTGTATCGTTTTTGGGGCAGTGTCACCAATCGAGACTTCGTACGTCAAGATTCCTTTCGGTCGTGAAACTCCATCGCCATATAAAAACGATTTATTTTCTGATGCGGCCATTTGGGTCGTGATTTTGTCTTTAATGAATTCCTCGACCTTGATGGAATGATCATCGAGGAGTGAGTATGCGACCTTCGGTTTGGCGAAAAGTTGATGAAGATGGATCGAAATACTTGATATCGATGCCAATTCATCTCCTCGGATGAGTTCGTTGGTGACCCATCCGGAGGCTTCCTTTTCATCGGATTCGACGACGACTTCAAGGCGATCGCCAGTCGTATAGGTTACCTTCGAGAGGACTTTGATTGGGCACAAGGACTGAATTCGATCGGCCATCGAATTTGATATTGAGGCCGGGATATTCATTTCCTCCTGTTCATTTCTATTCCCCTTTAGATACGCTATAAACTTCTTGATATCCAATGATGATGGATCTGCCGGGATGGCTGGTCTTTCATCTAAATTGTTCATGATTTTTTCCTCCTAACTATCAATAATTGTTATAAAATGAAACATGCTTGTTTCTCTATTGCGATCCCGGAGATTTTTTTAATCCGGAGCGAGAAATGAAGTGAGTATAGCCGTAAATGGGCGAATGAAGGTCACATAGCTCAGTTGGTAGAGCACTGCGTTCACATCGCAGTTGTCACAGGTTCAAGTCCTGTTGTGACCACCATTTGGATTCTCTGGAATAACAGGGATCTAAATTTAGCGTATTTCCTTCAACTGGCTGTATGCAAATCATTTTTTGTCCCATAAAGAAAAAAATACATTTCACCTAGAATTACTGGGCTCTATCGGAATCGCTGTACGAACTCGCCGAGAAGGAGGCAAAATCGGTCTCAGCAGAGCCAATTTCCCTGCTCATATCAGCATTGTTCGCTTTTTTTTGGGCATTTTGCAATACCAAATTGAAATTAAATCTTCTTCGAACTATTTATTAGCCGTTCCAGATTTTTAATCGCCACATCGATTCCTGCATTCTGGAAGTTTCTATCCGTCTTTATCTCGTTAACCTTCTTTTTGATTTCCCTTATGACCATATCTGATATTCTATGGTGTAATTCTGCATAAAGCCTGATCTTTATCTGTTCTACTTCCTTATCGTATTCAATCTGTTGACGCTCCAGAGCATTACTGATTAATTCGGCCGATTGATCCGTAATTTTTTTGGCCTTCATCTCTGCCTCTTGAATCATCATTTCCGCATTCTGCTTAGCATCCTCAACAGCTCGACGCAACCCGTTAAGCTCCATAACAACCTCTTCTCTGCGGCGTTCGATGTTTTCTATCGACGATCTGACCTCATCAATACCCTCTTCTAGACTAGCCTGCATTTTCGAGTATGCAAACTTAAAGAGCAGAGCGCACATCGAGATGAAGCTAATAACGAGATACGTGTATACACTTTGAAAAATTTCCATCATTAACCTTCTTCATTTATTATCATCTCTCCGTGAACAGGCGCTCGAATGCCGTCTGGGCAGTAATTTCAACCTGCATCTTGAAGATTGACTCCAATCCATCTATTTCTTTGCGAATTCTATTCCGGGCTGCGTTCGCTCTAGCCTCATTCTCTGCCCTCATAAATTTTAGCTGGGTATCAAGGGCGTTTTCGTATTTCTTAATGGCATTCGCCACGATTTCGGCCGATCTACGCAACCCATCTTCGTAAACCTGATTTACCATCGCTTTCGCCTCTGATATATCCCGCTCCAATTTCTCCACAGCATTTGAGTACGCCTTCATGTGTTGCTCTCGACCGTGGAAAATCTTATCCATCCGCGGAATGAAACATCTTTTGAATGCGATTACCAACACTGAAAGCGAAACGCAAAGCCAAAAAAACTGCGAAAAATAATATGATGTATCAAGTTGTGGCAACATCTTGCGAAATCATCTCCTATACGAAGAATAGCAAACACATCGCAACGATGAAGGCCAGTAACGCAACCGATTCGATTAGCGCGAAATAGATCAAACCCGTAGGCATCAGATCCTTTTTCGCCGACGGATTTCTGGCAATCGACTCGACTAAAGAGGAAAACAATTTACCGAGACCGATTCCAACGCCAAAGAGAGCTATGACAGAAATACCGCTGCCAATAAATTTCGCCGCTACAGGGTCCATATTTCCTAATTCCTCACAACAAAAACGAACTAATCCTCTTCACATGCCATGGATTCCGCCAAATACATGCAAGACAATACTACGAAAACATACGCCTGCAAGACGCATACCGCCAACTTAAAAGCGTTCATCAAAACGTTGAAGGCGATGGGCACGATGGCAAAACCGGATAGAGTCACCACACTCACAAATGACACGGCGAATCCAGCTATTATTTTTATCATAACATGCCCGGCAACTATGTTTGCAAATAAACGTATCCCGAGGCTAATAGGCCTGAACATAAACGACATCAATTCGATGATGATGAAAAACGGGATAATATATGAGGGCAAACCAGGCGGACAAAAATGCCTGAAATAATGCAGTCCATTGCGATAGAGACCTATGACGATGGAGGAAATGAAGACGATACTGGCCATTCCGATCGTCACGATCAATTGACTCGTGAATGAAAAGGCGAATGGTAGTAATCCGATGATATTGCCGAGACAGATGAAAAGGAACAGAGCAAACATGTAGGGAAAGAGGCGGATGCCTTGATCTCCGGCATTGGTTTTGACGATATCCCCGATGAAGAAAAACATCCGCTCGATGATCCACTGAATCTTATTCGGGATTACCTCTGCGTTTCTCGTCCCAATCCCGAAAAAAACGAGGATTAGGGCGACGGTTGCCATCATGTATAAAGAAGAGTTAGTAATCGAAAAATCCAACGAAAACAAATGCATCGGAATAATATTTTTTACCTCGAAGGAAGACATCGGATCCATCAACTTCGTGCTCCCTCTACATCTCCTCAGGACTTACTGAGACAAAATCACCATTCAGCAAAATTGTATCACAAAATGTAGGTCAATCCCCAAACAATTACCAAAAACAACAGAACCCCCTTAAAGTAATAATCAGGCCCCTCCAAACTGATCCGATCATCCCGATGACAATCCCGATATTTGAGGCATACATAGCCTCCGCAAGAGAGGAATTGTGGGCAAAATCCCTGCCGGTACTTGCCGCCCGATTTAATTCCTATGTTCTATTCATCAGCTCGAGGTCACCAGTCGAGACATATTACTCAGGATAACGGCTGGTCGAAGCCCTCTCTGTCCTCCCGGCAATAGCAGGAGCAATGATTGAATGGTGTCTAACAGTATTCATTCCTCTCTTGCAATCCCCAGAAATCATAAGGAGAAATTTAACCTGTTGCCAGTACACTGTGGATTCAACGACTAAGTGCCATATCATCTCTCGCTACGATCTACAATTTGGGATTTCTCTACGGACAGACTACTCAATCAACCGTAATTCCTCCCCAGGACCAATCCACTTCTCTAAGGGATTATATTCCGGTTATCGCCGGAGCACTTATTGGAGGCGGCCTAATTGGAATCATTCCTTTAGCCCAATACGCTAAAAACTCATGAGCCGTCAATCATTCCGCTTTGTAGTAAGCATGCAAAAGACAGCTGAATAACCGGAGAGTTTCCAAGCTAAAAAGATGATACTTAGAAGACGATCTGAGACAATCTTGCTGAGATTAGAGGCACAAAACATAGGGTTTTACTGAGTAGACGTTAATACTTCAGCGTTATAATTGTAAACTGATTGTCATTTGACCAATCATATTGTGCAGTGCCGATAATTGTTTCTCGAATGGATCAGAAAATCGATTCTTGGCGGTGGAATTCTGTTGGAGTCGAGGTTGCCACGTTGCCAGTAGCTCGGCAAGAGCGACGAACCCTTTTGCCAATGAGGGCACGCCCCCTGCTCTAAAAATCCGGACAAAGGCTGCAATTTTATCAGAGGTATCCCGGTTAAATAGCTGGGATACCGGAGAACTACGAGCTGTTTCCTTGAGAATAATCAAAAAGGTATTAGCATCATCTAATGCGTTATTCTGTTTGAGGATTTCTCTATCCATTGCCTGAGAG
>JAITFF010000026.1 GCA_031281515.1 Holosporales bacterium
AGAAGCGCAGCGTACTTTTGGACGTACGTGAGCATTCGAGCATCGGATTAATATACAAGACGACTGATTGTGAAGGTTCGGAAAGAAGCCTACATACATGCCTGAAAAACTCTCACAGATCGCGTACAACTGATAAAACTCGTGAAATACCGGGGATTAGGCGCTCCCCAGTGTGGCTTTTTGTGATGGCTTTCATTTCGGTGATAATTTGTCGTACAATGCTGTCTCTGATTTATTCTTAAAAATTTTACTCACCAGATAATTGTCAACTAATTATATTCTTAAATTCGTTATTTGTTTCCTGCTGTTTTCTGATTTTTTCACTGGTTACTGCGCTAAAAAGTCAGCAATCGTAATTAAATACCCAAGTGGGGCCGTGGCTTTCGCTAAAGATGCGACAGAGATCAGATTTCCGGCATCATTGACAAAAATGATGACGGTATACCTGATATTTGAGGCAATTCAGCAAAATAAGATAACTTTCAACACAAAATTCAAGGTCTCGAAATTAGCGACTATGCAGCAACCTAGTAAATTAGGCCTCCGGGTTGGCGAGAAAATTACGGTTCTGAATTTGATCCAGGCTTTGACCGTAAAATCTGCAAATGATGCCGCCATCGTCGTGGCCGAGGGATTATGTGGCAGCGTCAAGGTTTTCAGCCGATTAATGAACACCAAGGCCAAGCAACTCGGTATGCCTAAAACAAATTTCGAGAATCCATCGGGATTGCCGAACCCAAAGCAGGTAACATGTGCAAAAGATATCGCCACTCTCGGAATCGCCCTTTTCAGGCATTTCCCCCAGTATTGGTACCTTTTCTCGTTAAAATCATTTTCTTATCAAGGACATACCCACTACACGCATTGTAAAATTTTAAACTGGTGTAAAGGGACTGATGGCGGTAAAACTGGATTTATAGGAGACTCTGGATTTAATCTATTCGTCACGGCAAAAAAATATAACTCCAAGGGAGACTCCATGAGAGTATTCACAGTCGTGATGGGTGGAGATTCCAGCAAGAGTCGCGACCTGTACGCTGCCTACTTGATAAACAAATTCTTAGATGGGTACACGATTTGTAGCCCAATTCAGAAGGGAAGTAAAAAGGTAAAACCTGATAAGAAGAAGGTAAGTTTGATGAAACAGATAGACCGGGAGGAAAAGCGGAAGCCAACTCCTCGGCCGGAAATTGTGATTCAGGAAGAATCTGAATTCTCTGTCGATGAAATTTTAAAGGCAGAAGAGGTAAAGATAGAGGACTTCGACCACATTTACGAAGATAATGACGACTCCATAGAGATTCAAGAAGAAATATTTGTAGCAGGCAGTGAGGCAGATATCGAAATTGCAGATAAAACCCTTTCCGCAGGAGCCCTTAAGATTATTGCCAAAAATGCTGAACTCGCAAAACAAGCCGAACGTTCAAAAAAAGCAAAGCCAATTAAAAAAAGTAACCACCCCCATAAAGATTCAAAGAAACGCAAAAGCTCACCTACCACCAAACGCAAGAAATAACAGCCAACATAATTGAGAATCCGTGGTCGCAATTTGTGATGTGGATCGGATATACTCCTGTCATCCGAATCGTCTCTTTTTTTTGAAAAGATTTGCGGTAATCGGCAGGTAGCTGAGTCATTTGCCGGAAGAGCTGGACAGTGTTATGAAATTTACGTTTGATTGGCTAAAAGATCACCTTCAAACTGATTTGGGTTATCGAGAAGTTGCTAGAATTCTCATCGATCTGGGAATTGAGGTGGAAGAGATTATCGATCATTCCCTGAAATTTCAGGATTTTGTCGTTGGATTTATAAGGAATACGAAACCACATCCAAACGCCGACAGATTACGAGTTTGCGAGGTAGATGTTGGGAAAAATGAAATCCTCAACATCGTATGCGGCGCGCAGAATGCCAGGACCGGGATATATGTAGCCGTCGCTAGAGTCGGAGCTGTAATTCCGGATCGTAATGAACGGCTGAAACGAAGCACTATTCGAGGTATCGACAGCGAGGGGATGATGTGTTCGGCGGAGGAACTCCTGATCGATTTGGATGATGAATTCGATGGCATCCTGGAGCTTTCAAGAAATTCACAGATTGGCGAAAATATAGCCCACGCCCTGAAGCTGGATGACATAATCTTCGACGTAAGTATTACCCCGAATCGCGCAGACTGCTTCAGCGTTCGAGGATTGGCGCGGGATCTGGCGGCCGCCGGCGCCGGACGGCTGCTCCCCCTCCACAAGCCAATTAGTGCCTCGGAAAGCATCGATAATCCGGTCGATATTGATCTACAGTCATCAAATTGCCCGTATTTTTCGACGGTAGCGGTCTCTGGGGCCTCAGGTGGTGCTCCAGAGTATGTCACGAGGAGACTAAAGGCCATCGGACAAAGGTTGATTCACGGTCCAGTCGATATCGGCAATTACATTTGCATTGATATTGGGCAGCCGCTGCATATATTCGATCTCGATAAGTTACCGCCCAATCTCGTCGTCCGGGAATCGATTGCCGGAGAAAAGCTCAAAACCCTGAACGGGGAAGAGACCGTTTTACCGAGCGGGGCAATAGTAATCGCCTCTCAGGATGGAGATGTACTGTCAATCGCTGGAATTATGGGAGGAGAGAGTTCGGCCTTTGCTGATGGATCCAAAAATGTCCTTATAGAGGGGGCGTATTTTGACAGGATAGCAATCGCAAGGGCTGGCCAGACCCTCAGGCTTACCACTGATTCTAGGACTCGATTCGAGAGAGGAGTTGATCCGAGCCTAATAGAATACGCCGTTCAATATGCGGCCTCGCTCATCACATTCGATGGAGTCGGGAAATTTTCCGGAATCAAAAAATACGGTTCATTTCCAGTAAACAAAAAGACGGTCATTCTAAATTTCTCTAAATTTCACTCTCTAACTGGATTAGATCACGAAAATTTCCTAAAATCCAAGGAGATTGCCGAAAAACTTGGTATGTCGATCGAATTAATCGACGAGCATCAGATCGCAATTGAGTCTCCGCCCTGGAGATACGACATCAGTATCGAGGAAGATATAATCGAAGAGGTCGTCAGGATCATTGGATACGATAACATCGAAGAGCGAGCATTAGAGAAACAAGATCCAATTTCCAGGCTTTATGTAATAGATAAAATAACGGATGCATTGGTTTACAATAATTATCACGAAGTCAAGACATTCTCATTTATAGATACAGAAACGGCACGGCTTTTCTCTGATCCCGGCGAGCATATAACTATCAACGACCCGCTGACCATCGAATTTGCTGTAATGCGCCCATCAGTCGTTGCATCCCATCTTAAGGCGATCAAATTGGCTCAAAGTAAGAGTCAGAGGAATAGTAGGATCTTCGAGGTAGGAAAAAAATACCGTAAGACAGACTCAGATCGTGGAAAAATTTCAGAAGAAAATACGGTGACGGCCACTATATCGGAAGACAAGACAATTAGGACCTGGAGAAAGCGAAGGGAAAGCGTTTCGGTCTTCGATGTTAAGGAAGACCTCGAAAAGACTCTGAATATGGTAATTTCTGGTTTTCGATTAACCAGACAGGCACCGGAATACTATCATCCCGGTAGGAGTGGATCATACATAATTCAGAAGGACTTAGTAATCGCGCATTTCGGAGAAATTCACCAGTCCATTTTAGAGGAGATGGATATAACCGGCCCTATAGCCTGTTTCGAGCTCTTCCTCGACCATATTCCTGACCTGGTTACTTTCAAACAGAAGCCCCCCCTGGTTTTGTCTCCGTACCAGCCAACCATTAGAGATTTCTCGTTCATCGTGAAGAAGGATGTACTGGGAAGCGATATCGTAGATATCGTCAAGAAGCTTAAACTCAGCTGTATCACGAGTATCACAATTTTTGATGTATATGAATCCGAGGCGATAGGAATCGACAGTAAGGCTGTGGCCCTTGAAGTGGTACTGCAATCTGATAAATCTACATTAACCGATAAGGACATTAAAGAAATCTCGGATAAGATTGTGGAATCCATCCAAATAAACTGCGACGGCATTTTAAGGCAGTGATTTTGGACGGATTCCAGAAGTGCGGTTGACGAGGATGAATATTTTTTGCGATAATTACTTGATGGAAGGTGGGTTTGGTTCCTGTGTTTTATTTATGGAAGTTTCTGTTAACTCTAATGACGTCGATCACGCACTGCGTGTTCTCAAGAAGAAGATGCAGCGTGAAGGAATTTATAAGGACCTGAAATTGCATCGGCATTTCGAAAAGCCCTCCGAGAAGAAGGCAAGGAAGAGAGTCGAATCACTTCGTAGATCCAGAAAGCTTTCTCGGAAACGCTTCGAAAGGGATGGATATTGATCTCCCGCGTGAGTGGCCATCGTCTTTTTTTTTGACGATTGACCATGATCGATAAAACCTATCGCCCAGGGGATTTTGAGGATGATTGCTATCGGAGGCTCTTGGATCGGCTCCGTGCTCATTCCATCCCTGGATCGGGGGCTTCGGTTTTCTCTCTCCTTATGCCTCCGCCGAATGTTACCGGAAGCCTGCATCTTGGACACGCCTTAACCTACACCATCCAAGATATTCTGATTCGTTATCATCGGCAATCCGGGTTCGATACCGTTTGGCAGCCTGGAACTGACCATGCCGGTATCGCGACTCAAATGGTCGTCTCCAGAGAGCTTGAGGCCAGCGGTATCGATCCAAAATCATTATCCCGTAATGAATTGATCGAAAAGATCTGGGAATGGAAAAATAATTCTGGAAATAAGATTCTTGGTCAACAGATGGCCCTCGGCTGCTCCGCATCGTGGGATCTCGCGAGGTTTACTATGGACGATGATTTCTGTGAATCGGTCATCCATGCATTCGTTACTCTATACAAAAACGGCCTAATCTTTCGGGATAAGCGTCTCGTCAACTGGGATACAAAATTAAAGACGGCCATTTCAGATCTCGAAATTCAGAGTCGGGAAGAAAAAGGAACATTGTGGTACATCAAATATAAATTATCCGAATCTCCTGATTTCGTGACGATTGCTACGACGAGGCCTGAGACGATGTTTGGAGATACGGCGATCGCCGTTCATCCGAATGATGAGCGCTATAAATCTCTCATCGGGAGGAAGGCAATAATCCCGTATTCCAATCGCCCAGTTCCCATCATCAGCGACGATTATATCGATATGGAAAAGGGAACGGGTTGCCTCAAAGTAACTCCAGCGCACGATATCAACGATTTCGCGATCGGAAAACGCCATGGCCTCGAGATGATCTCGATCCTCGATGAGGATGGTCACATGTGCTCATCAGAATACGTCCCCGAATTTTTAAGGGGTCTATACCTCAAGAAAGCCAGGAAAATGCTCCTCGAAAAGTTAACCGGGGATGAACTATTGGTGAGAGAAGAGGAAATAATTCATTCAATTCCGTACGGAGACAGATCAGGAACCGTCATCGAGCCACTCCTGACCGATCAGTGGTTCGTCGACGCGAAAGCTATGGCCGATGATGCTATAAAGATCGTCGAAAACGAAGAAATAAGATTTTTCCCGGAAAAATGGAAGAATACCTATTTCGACTGGATGCGTAACATCGAGCCGTGGTGCATCTCGAGGCAAATTGCCTGGGGGCACAGAATTCCGGCCTGGTATGGCCCGAACGGAGAAATCATCGTCGAAGAAACTGAGGAAGAGGCCTATCGGGCGGCTGAATCCCTCGGAATTCAGGGCAGTCTTTTGCAGCGAGAAACCGACGTCCTGGATACCTGGTTTTCGTCGGCTCTTTGGCCATTCGCGACTTTCGGATGGCCCAACGCAGATTCAGAATTGTTGAAACGGTATTACCCGACGACGACTCTGGTTTCGGGATTCGATATCATCTTCTTCTGGATTGCCCGCATGATAATGATGAGCCTATTCTTCATGAAAAAGAGGCCATTTAGAGATATCTACATTCATGCCCTAGTTCGCGATGAGAATGGGCAGAAGATGTCGAAATCGAAAGGCAACGTCATCGATCCAATGGATTTAATCGATGAATTCGGCGCGGATGCTCTGAGATTTACTCTTGCCTTTTTATCCGTTCCAGGAAGAGATATCAAGTTCGGTCGGGATCAGGTCAAAATCAGCCGCAATTTCATAACAAAGATCTGGAATGCGGCGAGATTTTTGCAATCGAAAGACGTCTCATTTTGTGGGGCTATCGGTAGTGTTAACGCCAAGCTCAATCATTGGATTTTATCGAAATTGAAAAAATATAAAATTGAAATCGATAAAAACATCAAAGAATATAGATTTGATTATGCGACCAGGAATATTCAATACTTCCTACGGGATACTTTTTGTGATTTTTTTATCGAGGCCATGAAGTTTCATGACGATACCGAGACGAAAAATGTCGCCGGATTTGTCTTTGCTGAATTTCTGAGGTCTGCAAATCCGTTCATTCCATTCGTAACGGAGCAATTGGCGCACGTCTTGAATATCCCAGATAAATCGGCTGAAATCGAAACTCTAGAGTTATCGAACGATTTTGAAAACGAAGTCGATGAATTTGTCGAACTGATTCATGAAATCAGATCAGAAAAGCAGTTAGCTGGTGAAAATAGCGAAAAGTATGACTCTTTGAAGAAAAAAATCCTGGAATGGCCCGGAGAGCTCAGCAGGATCGCTCAACTCGCGAGATAACGTCTCAGCCGTTTTCTTGGGGTTAACTCAATTCTTTGAGGCTTTGGACGATAATCTCGCTCGTCGTTATTTTATTGATATTACCAATTTTTTCCGCGATACTGCCCACGACTTTTATGACCCTGTCCTTTTTGTATCCCAGGCTAACCAGGCCCAAAATTGCATCTCCAATAGCTCCGTTCCCGGCTGGTCCAATATCCGTAACCTTTGGAATGGTTTTGCCCTTTAACTCAAGCAATATCCGCTCGGCAGTTTTTTTTCCGACTCCTCCAGCCCTACAAAGCACGGTCGCGTCCTGATCGATCACAGCCATCGCTATTTCCTCGATGGATAACGTCGATAGTATAGAGAGAGATGATTTAATTCCAATCCCCTGGACATCCAATAGGGCCCTGAAAATTCTCATCTCATCATCACTTTGAAATCCACAGAGTATCTGATTTTCCTGCTTAAAGATGTGCAGAATTTTGAGGGCCAAATCGTCGCCGATTTCAATCGATTCCTTACATCTTGAAGAAATGAAAACCTGAAAGCAAATCCCGTGAACATCGATGAGGATGGAATCGTCGAGAATGGAATCGACGACCCCACGTAACTTCGCGATCATCCTCGCTTACGACCGCAAGTACAATTTTGGCATGTACTTTGATTCTTATTGGTCACGGTAAAACCCGGCCCCAGAATACTTTCAACGATGTCTATACTGAGTCCATTAATTATCGGCTCTATTTCCGATTCATAGAAAAACGATATTCCATCGACGACGATCTGATTCTTTTTCTCTTTGCCGTCCCCCTCAGAATCAGTTTCGTATGATAGGGAATACTGGAACCCTGAGCATCCATTTTCTTCGGCCGTTATGGTAATCCCTTTTGCATTTTGTTCATCGATGAGTTCGCGCAGCTTTTTGAGCGCTCCATCGGTCACGGTAATCATTTTCACTCCACTCTCTTGTTGTTTGGCCAAATAGTTGTTAATGGCAGATTCGATAGCCTCCTTCGCCAGGACGGAACAATGTCTCTTAATCACCGATAATTCCAGCGAATCTGCAACGTCTTCGTTCCTGATCTTCAGGGCTTCATCGATCGTTAATCCCTTCAGGATTGTCGTCGCCAATTCCATCGACGCGATCGCAGAAACGCATCCAAAAACTTTGTATTTCGCATCCTGTATCCTACCATCTTCACCAAAAAATATCTGCAACTTCATCACGTCTCCACACAGAGGTGATCCCACGATCCCAGTTCCAACATTTTTTAAATTATCATTCAACTCTCCTATATTTTTCAGATTCTCGTAATAACGAAGCGTCTTCTCGCTATACAGCATAATCGCAGTGTTTTCCTTCAAATATACTGCCAATATCCACTCCGGCCTTTATCATATCCCAAATCGGACTCATTTGCCTTAACTTTGTAGTCGCCGCAATTAAATCTTCGATCGCAATTAGAATATCTGGTTTAGTCGTTGGTTTTCCAATTGAAATTCTGATAGAAGATTGGGCAATATCAGCCGGGATACTCATACTATTCAAAACATGAGAAATCGAGAGTTTATTGGATGTACAGGCCGATCCGGAAGAAACGGCGATCCTCTTGCATTCCATCATTAAAGCCTCCCCTTCGCAGCCCCTAAAGCTGATATTAACTATTCCGGGATAGTGCGATTCAGCTGAACCGTTGATATAGGTCTCATCGAGAGCAGCCGATAAATTTTCGACTAAAACGGCTCGGAGACCGGTGATCCTGCTGAAATCTGAGGACATCTCTGACTTTGCAATTTCTGCGGCCTTCCCCATCCCGACGCAGAGGGCGACTGGTACAGTTCCAGCCCTTAGTCCGTATTCCACTTCGTGATTGGCCATTGGCACCCTCAGAAGCCTTTTATTTTCCTTTTTGAAGAAGAGAATTCCAATTCCCTTTGGACCATAGATTTTATGAGCCGAAGCACTCAGAAAATCTACATCTAAATCCCGAATATTAATTGGAATCTTCCCGAAGGCCTGGGTTGCATCGGTATGCAATAAAACACCCTTAGCATGGCATAAATTTGCGATTCTTTTGATATCCTGTATAACCCCCGTTTCATTGTTGACCATACAAATCGATAGTAACCCAACAGACGTATCCAAAATGCTATCTAGATGCTCAAAATCTATGAGGCCGTCACTCTTGATATTGAGGTAAGAAACTTCGATTCCTCTGGACTTAATGATATCTGCGCAATCTAAAACGGATTTATGCTCAGATTTGGTGGTAACGAATTTTTTATGCGTCAACGAAGATACTCTCTCGATGGAGATACGACTCGATTCCGTCGCCCCACTCGTAAACACGATCTCTTCTGGATCTGCTCCGATTAGGGCTGCGACCTCGCTCCTAGCCACATTCAGGGCCTTGAGGGCATCGAATCCAAAGGCATGCAGCGAGTTAGGATTCCCGTAATGTTCGGTAAAATATGGGAGCATCTCCTCCAGAACTTTGTCAGAACATGGAGTCGTCGCGGCATAATCCAAATAGATTGGGAAAGACCTCATACGCACTCGCCGTATACTAAACCCTGGGCATTTTATCAGATTACTTGCTACTCCTCCAAGTACAGCTTTGCTCACACCCCTCTCTCTCCAATAGATCTAGTCCTGAAGTTTTCGAAAATGTCTTTTGAGAACTTAAAGTTATCGCATTCAAGTGGTCTTTTTTCATAAAATCTAATTGAGATGCCAGGACTTCAAGGAAGCTACAGCACAGAATCGGTGAT
>JAITFF010000051.1 GCA_031281515.1 Holosporales bacterium
TGATCTGTATGAAGATGTGGTCAGCGTTGCTGAGCTGCCAAAACACGTCATTGCCGCTTTCATGGCCGTTGAAGATAAGCGATTTTTTCAGCATTTTGGAATCGATTTTATAGGGTTTATACGGGCTGCTTACAGAAACTATGTCTCCGGTAGAGTCGTTCAATGCGGATCAACGATTACTCAGCAGCTTGCGAAAAATATTCTGATTGGAGAGGGGGTTGTTACTCATTACGATCGATCGATTTCCCGCAAGATAAAGGAGCTGCTATTAGCGATGTGGCTCGAACATAAATTTACTAAATCAGATATTTTAATGATGTATTTGAATCGAGTGTATTTCGGAGCTGGAACCTATGGAATCGATGCCGCCTCAAGGAAGTATTTCGATAAATCTGCTAAGAATTTGAGTATTTTTGAGTCCGCAATTTTGGCTGGCCTTTTGAAGGCTCCGTCCAAATATAGCCCTTCTAATCACCCGAATTACGCTCACGAAAGAGCCATGGTCGTCCTCAAGGCGATGGAAGATCAGGGATTCATCAAAAGTGCCCTAGAAGTCGAAAAACAGCAGGCCAAAGCGGCCTTCGAGCACGATACTAAATCGAACAAAGGGTATATGTATTTTTGCGACTATGTCTATGAGCAGGCGAAAAAAATATTGGGAGATGTCGAGGATGATATCATAATCGTCTACACTTTCAACGAGGATTTTCTGAAGGCAGCCGAAGAGGCCGTCGAATTTTATCTTAAAACCGAAGGGGAGAATTACAAATTCTCACAGGCATCATTTGTGTGTATGAGCAGGGAAGGAGCTGTCCTCTCAATTATCGGTGGAGCCAATTACACGACGACTCAGTTTAATAGGGCTACACAAGCCGTCCGGATGCCTGGATCAGCCTTTAAAATTTTCATCTATGGCGCAGCCATGGAATACGGATATCAACTTGGCGATATGATTGCGGATACTCCGATTTCTGTCGCCGGATGGCGCCCAAGTAATTACAAATGGGTATCGCGTGGGCAAATTTCCGTTTTAACGGGATTTACTCATTCGGTAAATTCTGTTAGCGTTAGGCTTGCTCAATCCGTTGGCCTAAAGAGGATTGCCGATTTCGCGAAAAAACTCGGTATCTATGATGTCTCGACACACGATCTGAGCGTTGCCCTCGGAACTACTCCTGTGACCCTCAAGGACCTGACGGCCGCCTATACATCATTCATGGATGGCATGCCAATCTGGCCATATTGTATCACCGAAATTCGAACGAAGGATGGAAAGATTCTGTATCAAAGAACAAAGGTAAGAATGAAATCAGTCCTGGATAAGGAACTTCTTAGTAATTGCCGGGCTCTGTTGCATTCGGTCGTCCAGAATGGGACGGGGCGTGCGGCCAAGGTCAATAACGCTGTCTATGGAAAAACGGGAACCAACGAAGATTTGGATGCGTGGTTTCTTGGGTTCTACGACCCTGAAAAGAATAGAGAGTCTGGGTTTTCGTTTGGTGTTTGGATAGGAAACGATACGAATGGCGTAAGGATGGCTCCAAACTCGACTGGCGGCAGGATTCCGACTAGGATCATTGCCCGATTCCTGAAAAATTTCTTAAATCCGTCCCAGAGTAGCGGAGAAACTCCAGTCGAAGAAGTTTATGCCAAGGCAGAAGAGCAGCAGAAAACATCAAATGGTGGTCTCGGAAACCTTCTGGGTGATATTTAGCATGGCACATCCCGATTGGCTGCGGATTAGGATTCAAGATAAACCCGGTTTTACCGATACGTTACGAGTCGTCAAAGAGAGTGCTGTAAGGACCGTCTGCGAAGACGCCTCGTGCCCGAATCTGAATGAATGCTGGGCAAAGAAGACTGCTACTTTTTTGATTATGGGTGAGTTTTGTACTCGAAACTGCGGTTTTTGCGATATTAAAAACGGAAGGCCGCAGCCACTCGATCCGGATGAACCTGGGAGAATTGCGCAGGCCGTCCTGGCCCTCGGGCTCAAGTACGTCGTCCTGACGTCTGTAACTCGTGATGATCTCATGGATGGTGGAGCTCAACATTTTAGTGAGGTTATAATGGCCATTCGCAACATAAATTGCGAGTTAGAGGTTGAAGTTCTTACTCCGGATTTTCAGGCCTGCATGGATAGCGCTATAGAGACTATTTTGGCGGTAAGGCCAACTGTTTTTGCTCATAATCTGGAGATCGTGAAAAAATATCATCATATCGTTAAGAGGAAACCGTCTAGTTACGAAACATCAATGACTTTCCTGAAGAAATTACGGAATAGGGTTACCACGAAGACTGGGATTATGGTTGGGGTTGGTGAATCGAAGCGAGACGTATTCGATTTTATGGATGAAATTTCCGACATCGGGATCGATATCTTGACGATAGGTCAATATCTGGCCCCTTCTCGAGGACACCATCCCGTCGCTCGGTATGTTTCTCCGGAGGAGTTTGATGAATATAGAGATTATGGAGAACGACGTGGGATTAAACTGGTATGTTCTGGTCCGCTTGTTCGTTCTTCCTATAGGGCTCGAGAGTCGTTTCAATTGGTATGCAACCTGAAATAATTCTGAATGTTTTGGTGGTTGGAACTGGTGGCATCCTTTGTATCCAGGATATTGCCAGACAGTCCGTAAATCTATGGGTTCTACTGATTTTTACGTTCTGTTGTTGCTCGAGAGTAATCTTCGGTCATTTTCCTTGTTATTGGCCATTCCCGATAATGGTTATTATAGGCATTATTTACCGTTTTATACGCAAACGAATAGCCTTTGGTTTGGCTGATTATATTGCTGTCTTCGGAGTATCATTTATAATATCACCCGATAATTGGCATATGTTCCTGGTATTTTGCGGAGGTATTGGAATATTAATTGGATTTATCCAAAAACCTAACGAATCTGACCATATTCCATTTATTCCTGCTATTTTGATATCAGCCTTGATCGTTGAAACCTTATTGATATAAAAGGGTACTTCTTCTAATATCTCCACCGTTATTATCAACGTGGTGATTTTGTGAATTTAGAAATTCTGTTTCTGAGTATCATTCAGGGAGCATCGGAGATCCTTCCAATCAGTTCCTCGGTCAATCTATATTTTTTTTCCAAATTGTGGAATCTTTCTGCTTTTTCTTTCGGATTAAAGATTGCCCTCCACGTCGGCAGCCTCATGACATTCATCATTTATTTCAGGCAAGATATCGGCGCCATTTTTCGGGCAATGTTTACGAGGAAGAATAAGCTGTCCGATACGTATTTTTGGGCCCTTATTATCGGGACAATTCCAGTCGTTATCCTTGGATTTTTGGCTATAGATTTCGTTAGAGAATTTGAATCCAAGGTCGTGGTGGGTACATCTTGCATCCTTTTCGGATGTCTATTGTTGATCTGTGATAAGTTATCCATCGCGAGGGCACGATCCGGAGATAGGTCGCGAGTTTCAATTCCAAAGGCGATCATTGTCGGTTGTTTTCAGGCAATTTCCATTTTCCCGGGAGTAAGTCGGCTTGGGATCTGCATTACGGCTGCTCGAATTCTACACATCGACCGCAAAAAGGCTATTGCCTTTTCGATGCTACTGGCTATTCCGAGTATTTGTGGCTCGATGAGCCTCGGACTTATCGATTGCTACAAGCATAACGATTTCGCAGTTTTTTCTCTGGACTCACTAATCGGGATCTTCCTAACGATGCTGCTTGGCCTCATCGTGATATTCCCATGTGTAAGGCATATGGAGAAAGCCGGATTTATGTATCTCGTGATCTATAGAATACTGATGGGAACTTTGATGATTTTAATGTGATTGGTTAGGCTTCTTTCATCTGTAGAAACGCACCTATTCGTTTAGCCTTTGCTTCATATTTTTTTCAAGAGGATTTTTTTATGACTACAATTAATAATATGAGTAAAATTGATAGTATTTCACTTCAATTTGCTGGAAGGGATTATATTAACCTGGTTGGTGGCGAAAATAAGTTCAAAAAGAACTACATCGAAAAAGTAATCAAAGATGAACAAGCAGCGAAACGTACACGTTTATTGTTTAAAGTCGTACGTACTCTATGCGGTCCGCTCCCGTTTTTCTAGGGTTTTTCTCGGTCCTTATACGAAACTCAGGTTAATTTAGGAGAAGTGTTTTTCATACGTTGCCTTTACAAAACGCTTCTAGTATAATGCTGACGCGTCGAGCGCTAGGATTTAAGAGAAAGTTGGTATGGCTGGCTCTCTAAACAAGGTGATTTTGATCGGTAATCTTGGAAAGGATCCAGATATTCGTTTTATGCCCGATGGCTCGAGGGTGACCTCATTCAGCCTCGCGACGAGCGACATCTGGAAGGATAAGGTAACCGGCGAAAGGAAAGATAAAACAGAATGGCATAGGATTTCTATCTTCAATGAAAGATTAGTGGAGATCGTTGAGAAGTACGTCAGGAAGGGAACGAAATTATACATAGAAGGGCAATTACAGACTAGGAAATGGACCGATCAGTCTGGCACTGAAAGAATTACGACGGAGGTTGTCCTCGGAAAATTTAGGGGAGAGTTGGTAATCCTGGACTCAAAGAGGGGCGATTCTGAGAATGACGGGCGAAATGATAGCCTTCCGAGCGATATCCCACTGGATGATGAGCTTCCGTTTTAGTGTGACGAAGGCGTTCCGAGGGTGAGGCTCTCGGTATTGGGGGCGTCCGGCCGGATCGGTCGATTGGTCGTCGAGTGTGCCGAGCGTTTTGGGGTGCCGGTAACTGGGGCCGTTTCCAGCGATGGGGCCGTTTCATTATTGTTCAATAACGCTGATGCCATTATCGATTTTTCGGCTCCTGAGGCAACGGTCGAGATGCTGAAACTGGCACTACATCGAAGATCGATGGTTCCGATCGTGATCGGTACGACCGGCCTTGGTAAGGTCCATGAGGAATTGATAACCTCTTGCGCTGGGTATGCTCCCATTTTTCATTCGCCGAATATGAGCGTAGTGGTCGCCATCCTGAACGAATTGGTTGGGGATGTGGCCAAAGCTCTAGGACCAGATGAATTCGACGTCGAAATCCTCGAGGCTCATCATAAATTGAAGAAAGATGCCCCATCAGGAACGGCTCTGATGCTTGGGCATAGCGTAGCTTCGGCCAGGGATCAGATTTTCCAGGATGTGGCGCAATTCGATCGCGTGAAAGAAGCGACTGAGCTTAGAAAACACGGTGAGATTGGATTTGCTGTTATTCGCGGAGGGTCGATCGTCGGGATGCACGATGTCAGTTTTAACGGAGAATTTGAGAGATTGTCGTTGCGGCACGAGGCACTTGATGCCGGAATATTCGCGACTGGTGCCGTCAAGATAGCTCGATGGATTGTCGACAACCATCTTCCTCCTGGGAGGTATACGATGAATGATTATGTTCATCATATCCTGAATACTAGGTAAAAGGTTCGAATTTTACGGAGATTGCTTTTCCCAGCTAATTGATTGTAGTATCATCTCTTTTGTGGGGCCGTGTTGGTGGTGGATGCTTGCGGATCGATGAGCCAGGGTAAAGTTAATTCTTTTCAGAATATGATATTTAATCTGCAGAAATTTTGGGCCGATTATGGATGTGTTATTATGCAACCGTATGACACTGAGGTCGGAGCTGGCACATCCCATTTCGCGACGACCCTGAAGGCGATTGGAGATGGATACTGGAACGCGGCCTTTGTTCAACCCTGCAGACGCCCAAAAGACGGTCGATATGCAGAAAATCCGAACAGGACACAGTATTACTATCAGTACCAAGTCATCCTCAAGCCGGCTCCGCTGGATCCTCAGGAGTTGTATCTAAGTAGCCTTCAATCGATCGGGTTCGATTTATCCACTCACGATATTCGGTTCGTTGAGGACGATTGGGAGAATCCATCTCTCGGAGCCTCAGGAGTGGGTTGGGAGATTTGGTGTGACGGGACAGAGATTACCCAGTTTACTTATTTTCAGCAGGTTGGGGGGATCGGATGCTCGGTCGTCCCCGTCGAAATAACCTATGGACTCGAGCGAATTGCTACTTTCATGCAGAAGGTTGATAGTCATTTCGATATTAACTGGAATGGTCGTGAGGACGATAAAAAATTGACATATGGAGATGTATTGAAAAGGTTCGAAAAAGAGTTCTCGGCCTACAACTTTGACTTCGCCTCCATCGATATGTTGCTCGAGCATTTTAATGACTACGAGGAGGAATGTCAGCGGCTTCTGGCCCATAACCTCATCATGCCGGCCTATGAGCAGTGCGTCAAGGCCAATCATTGTTTTAATCTTCTGGATGCTAGGGGGGTCGTCTCAGTTACCGAAAAGGCATGGTACATCTCTCGGGTTCGGACGATGGCTAAAAATTGTTGCCAAGCTTGGCTGGATTTTGGTCAGGAGGTCTCATAGGCATCATGCAGAAAGAATTATTATTGGAAATCCTTTCAGAAGAGATTCCATCAAGGTTTCAGAAAGATGCCCTCGCTA
>JAITFF010000020.1 GCA_031281515.1 Holosporales bacterium
GGATCTAATTTCTTCATTCTTATCGAAAAATTCCTGGCCCTGAGGAGGGCGCCGATACAAGAGGCCGCTATTCCCTTACCGAGTGAAGACATGACTCCGCCCGTCACAAATATAAAAGCAGACATAAAAATCAGATTTCTTGAAGACGGATGCTGTCGAGAATTATACTCAACTAGGCCGGTAAAATCATAGGGCTAAGATATGATGCCTGAGCAGATGACGGAGTTTGAGTCACTATACAGGGCGCAGATTTGCCCCCTCGTAATCGGGGTCGAACTCCTCTCAGAAAGCCTCACCCTAATCGATTTCGAGTTATCATATGCCATTGCTACGGCTTTCGTTTTCTTGCCGAATGATCTCAGCTTTGCGGAGGCATCAAATTCTCGACGGAATTCTGTGAGCCAATTGACATCCGTAACCGAAAATTCGCGAATATCCAGGGCTTCTTTGCTCCCCACAATGACATCGTTATTCTCGGAATCGACGTCCAACACGTAAAGCGGCCCCATATTACTTGCAATGCCGAGTCCTTTACGTTGCCCTATCGTATAATTCGCAATTCCGGCGTGATCTCCAATGACTTTCCCAGTATCTTTAAGCTTTATCTGTCCCGGCGAGAAAAGATTCAGATTCGTCTTAAGATTCTGAAGAAATTCCTTGTAGCTTCCTTGCCTTATAAAGCAAATATCCTGGCTTTCTTCTTTCTTGAAATTTGGCAGCCCATATTTGGCTGCAAGAGACCTCGTTTCATCTTTGTTTTCAATGTCTCCGAGAGGAAATCGAACGTATCTCAGCTTCTCCTTTGGGGCCAATGAAACGAAGTAGGTTTGATCCTTGGCGAGGTTCGCCGCCTCCGATAGAATAACCAATTCTTCATGTGGAACTTCTAAATTCGCGTAATGTCCGGTTGCGAGCAGGTCAGCCCCCCTCATCCGAGCGTAATCCACCAGAATATTCAGTTTGAGATCTCGATTACAGAAGGCACACGGATTGGGCGTCATACCGCGAGAATAATACTCCGCAAATAAATCTATGACTTTGGCCTTGTATTCCGCCCTAACATCGAAGACCTCATGTGGAATCCCGAGAGTCTTGCAGACCGCCTGAGCATCCTCTACGTCTTGTATGCAGTTTTCGTGAATATCCATCGTAATGCCGAAGACTTCGTGCCCTTTTTTTTGGAGCATGGCAGCAACGACGGACGAATCGACTCCTCCCGACATAGCGATGGCATATACTTTTTTCTGATCACTTTTTGTTGATGACTGCATAGTAATAGACTATCCGACCACCTATGAAGAGCATTAGTACTGGATAAATTTTCTCTAAGATCATTCCGAGGAAGGAGCAAATTTGCCCAAATCCTAATAACGAAACAGCGAACATAATTATTCCGACAAATACGAGAATTATTTTTCTGTCGAATTTCTTTTTCAGGACATCATCGTGAATATAATCCGTGAAGACGGAGCTCAGTATGATGGCCGTGGCCATGCAGCTGACGGCTATCACGATCGAGACGAACCACGACGCTGAGTATCCCATCGAAAGTTCGGCAATCTTGCCAAGGATTGATTCGGCCGGTGTATCGGATAGCCGATCTGAGTACTGCACCCCGATTAGCAGCAGGCCGATATAAGCGATGGATAATATTATGCCACCTATGAGGCAAGCTGTCCCCGTGAATTTCAAAAGCTTTTTCTTGTTATCACGATCGGCTTCTGGCATGGCCCGTTTGAGGTATAGATAAACTTCGCCCGCCATAATTAATGAAGCCAGAAGATCCATCGTTTGGTATCCCATGTTAAAACCGGTTATCAGAGTCTCAGTGGGAGGTAATGGATTCTCCGTAAAGTGAGAAAGTGACCCACCAAAATACAGAGCCCCGAGTACGATGACGGCTATCCCCCCAAATTTCAGGGGAGTGAAGACAATACCGATCAATTGGACAATTTTACCGGGATGAAAGGCGAGGGCGACTGTTACAGCCGTAAAAAGCGCGCTGAACAGCCATATGGAGATTTCCGGCGCTAGGTTGTTTATTCCGCCGAAGGCGACGTTTACGATTCTGGCCAGAACGCCGAACGGCCCGACCAACATCATGATGATAAACATTATGAGGGAGGTAGCATGTTTCCCAATTGGAGATAGATATTTTTTCCTATCGGCATCGAACAGCATGGCACCATAATAGCCGATCATTGGGATTAAGACGGCGGCGATGAGCCATCCAAACAGAGCTAGTGGCCAATTATCCGGGCAAGTTTTCCCGAGGACCAAAGGGAACACGATGTTTCCAGAGCCAAACAACATCGAAAAAATGGCAAACCCGGCGACGAAACTTTTAGTAATCATTTGACTCATACAAAAATCTCCTCATTCTCCCCAGGTAAACATATATCCGGCTTTCGCTCTTTGCAGAAGTAACCAACCTGAACGATACAACCGAAATCGCGATTTGGATGGCGCGCCCTGGAAGATTCGAACTCCCGACCCACAGCTTAGAAGGCTGTTGCTCTATCCAACTGAGCTAAGAGCGCCACTTCAGACCCAGATTTTACAATTAACTCGCGAATCTGGTCAATGCCATCATATTCTCTAAAAATGTATGATGGGTATACGAAAAGAACGATCCCGCAGTAAAACTAAGTGTGTAGTCCCATATTATTGGGGATGGGGCCTCTGTTAAACCTCTGAGGATCATTCTCCCACATCTTCACTATAAATTCATATGGAGTTAATCCATTAATAGATTTAAGTCTTTTAGCAAAATTATATGCATTTATAAATGTATTCAGATGTTCTTTTAGTTGTTGATGAGTATGGTAGTAATATCGTTTAACTCTTGTCTTTTACAACTCATATGAAAGATAATCATAATCGTCATTATCTCAGAGATACTCATGTTAAAGGCTCTGTTCCTTCTTTTCTTACGACTATTTTCTATTACAAATTGTTCTGTATGTCCTTTAAATATCTTGCAAAAATCATCAACATAAGTGAAAATCTCTAATGAAAATCATACGTACTCTATGCGGTCCGCTCCCGTTTTTCTAGGGTTTTTCTTGGTCCTTATACGAAACTCAGGTTATCGGTAAGGTGCGGAACAGATTCGATCTAATATTGTTGACTCCAACCTCCTGATACATTGCCATATGCCGCTGACTGAGGTGGATAACTCTGCGGCTGACTGGACGTCTGTTGTGGTGGCAGGTATGAGGAAGAACTCCTGAACCCATCCATCTGAGAAAAAGTCTGGTACGGTGGTAGTACATTGACGGTTGGGACAACTAAGCCATCCCACAGCGGATACCGAGTCTGCAGTTGCTCAAATTGAGCCATCTCGGACTGGGAAAAGTTTTGCAAGTTTGAAAAATCACAATACTGAAGCACGGACCTACCGGCTTGCAGAATTTGTTCAACACCCGCCAGGGTCATGTGAGTGCCGCTTAATACTAGACTGTGGAGCCCCAAACGCGGCAGAAACTCCGCCAGAATCCGAGCATCGGCGTCATTCAATGGATTATTAGCAAGATTTAGGTGACCGATCACATCAGGAAATTGAGCCAGCTCGGTTAGGAAACTTTTCAAGATCTCACCGGTTAAATTGCTGTTGGCCAGGGAAACGAACGCTCCAACTCCCCGGCTTCCGCTTTGAGCATTGTTATTGCTGGCTAACTTCCTCACGAAATAACGGAAAGAATCCGCTGAGCCAGGGATTTTGCCCCCGTCTGCGAAAATTACCGGATTTTGTGGAGCGGTTAGAGAGTCGAGTCGAGACGCTACTGAAGGATCCAACTGTGGGAGGGCTAATGTGAGCGCATCACTTCCATCCACTTCATCCTTTTTGAATACCTCATTGCATTTTGTTTGAAGAGCGTCCATCGTCTGCTTGCTCTTTTCAACCGTGTCGAGCAATTGAGTCGCCACCTTGGCGGATTTTTCAAAAAGTGCTGCCCCAGTTTCAACAACATTGCCAATTAGGGCCGCCCCTGCCTGCACTCCTTCTAAAACCGCTGGAGCTCCTTCAATCACTTTACCTAAGACACCAGGAACTTCTCCAGCTACCTTCGCTAAAGCTCCAGGTGCGTTTCCGAGGACTTTTCCTGCTGCGTTTGGTACTCCTTTAAGTACATTTGAGGCCTTATCTGCAACCCCTTTTACCGCATTTTTACCAGCATCAAGTACGCCTTTAAGGGAAAAAGCTTTTGATTCTTGTATGAATATTAATTGACACAATGCAATACTTAATACGCATGATAGAAATTGATTATTCCGTGAACTGAAAGACTTATCATTTCGACCTGGCTGTGATGCAAGTTTTTTGTCCATTATTTAAATCATAAAAAACAGATTGATACTTAATGGTACAATTAATAATTTAAAATATTGTTAATTTGACAAGTAAATAAAAACTATTGAGCGACTTATGCCTAACGTGATGAAAATTCTTATCGAGAATTCGTTTGCTGGGTTCGCTGCACTCGATGTAGAATATCCGAGCAGTTTTGATTCCAATTGCGAGCGAGAACATGGGAATTAGCATCAGTCATCTGTTAATTGTAATGGTGATCGTCCTCATCGTCTTTGGAGCCGGAAAATTGCCGAAAGTAATGAACGATTTGGCCAAAGGTATAAAAGCCTTTAAGAATGGATTAAAAGATGACGAAAACAAGGGAGATTATTAAGCAATGAGTGATTTTGACAGATTTAGCGTTTCTGCTGATTTGATAAAGCAGGCCGTATCACGCCTCGAGACTCTGGAAGAAAAAAAGGCGGAGATTCTGACCGATATAAAGGATACACTAGCTGAGGCAAAATCTCAGGGATTAGATACAGCCATCTTGCGGAAACTCATAAAAATGAGAAAAATGAAGAAGGAGGATGTGGAGGAAGAGGAAGAACTCCTCGAGATTTATAAGAGGGCTCTGGAACGTTAAAACCGCATGTGCAGTAAAATACGTAATTTCTCGATCATAGCTCACATTGACCATGGAAAATCCACTCTCGCCGACCGGATCATAGAGATATGCGGAGGCCTCGAGAAAAGAGAGATGAAAGACCAGGTTTTGGATTCCATGGATATCGAGCGTGAACGGGGAATTACTGTGAAGGCCCAGACTGTCAGGCTTTCGTACAATTCAGTTGATGGTGAAACGTATATCCTGAATCTGATCGACACCCCAGGCCACGTCGATTTTGCGTACGAAGTAAGCCGGTCACTGACCGCATGCGAGGGTTCGATTTTGGTTGTCGATTCTTCACAGGGAGTAGAAGCTCAGACTCTGGCCAATGTCTATCACGCCATCGACTGTAATCACGAGATCGTGGTAGTCCTGAATAAGGTGGATCTACCGGCGGCCGACGTTAACGCCGTAAAGAGTCAGATAGAGGAAGTAATCGGAATAGATGCTTCCGAAGCGATCCCAATTTCCGCAAAAAATGGGACAGGAGTAGTCGATGTCTTGGAGGCTATCATCAAGAAATTACCTGCTCCAACCGATTCTAAATCTGACAAATTGAGGGCGCTATTGGTCGATAGTTGGTACGACCAATACCTTGGCGTCGTCATTTTAGTCAGAATTTTTGATGGCGTCATAAATCCCGGGACAACGATTAAGATGATGTCGAATGGGGCGACGTATACCGTCGATAATGTCGGATATTTTCTCCCCAAAAAAACGATGACTGAAAAATTATCGGCTGGAGAGGTTGGATTTATAACCGCCAGTATTAAGGACGTTTCGGATTGTCAGGTTGGTGACACGATAACTGAGGACAAAAAACCATGCGATGCTCCGCTGAAGGGGTTTAAGCCATCGGTACCCGTCGTTTTTTGTGGCATCTTTCCGATAGATGCTTCAGAATTCGAAAAACTGAAAGAGAGTCTCCAAAAGCTACATCTTAACGATTCGAGTTTCAGTTATGAAACGGAAACGTCGGCAGCTCTCGGCTTTGGGTTTAGGTGCGGGTTCCTCGGTCTTTTGCATCTTGAAATCATCCAAGAGCGCCTGGAAAGAGAATTTAATATCGATATTATTATGACGGCCCCGAGCGTGGTTTACAATGTTCACCTCACGAATGGAACAATTATGAGTCTTCACAACCCGGCCGAGATGCCAGAGCAGGTTAAAATTGATGGAATAGAGGAGCCGTGGATTAAGGCGACCATCATCGTTCCCGAAACATATTTAGGGAACGTACTGGCTTTATGCGAGGATAAACGTGGTGAGCAAATAGATGTTCATTTCATTGGGAATAGGGTGATCGTGCAATATCATCTGCCCCTCAATGAAATCGTTTTCGATTTTTATGATAGATTGAAATCATCGACTAAGGGGTATGCATCCTTCGATTATCAGACTACAGAATACAGAACCGGAGATTTGGTAAAGGTCGCGATCATGGTAAATGGCGAACCCGTTGATGCCCTGTCCATGATCGTTCATAGGAATAAGGCCGAAAAACGGGGCCGCGCCCTATGTGTGAAGTTAAAAGATCTCATCCCCAAGCAGTTATTCAAGATTGCGATTCAGGCGGCCATCGGAGGAAGAGTGATAGCCAGAGAAACCGTCTCCGCCTTCAGGAAGGATGTCCTTGCGAAGTGCTATGGGGGAGACATTACTAGGAAACGCAAACTTCTTGAAAAGCAAAAGGAGGGAAAAAGTCGTATGCGGCAATTCGGGAGCGTTGAGATTCCTCAGAAGGCTTTCATTGAGGCTCTAAAGATATCCGATGATTAGGAAATTTCTCAATTTCGCCTTGCTTATAGATATCGTGACGGCCCTCTTCGTTGGTCTTAAATGTTGCTTCAAAAAACCGGTCACTAAAAATCTGAATAGAATAAAAAGATCACGCAAGTTTAGGAAGGTTCTTACTTTCGATGCTGAGAAGTGTGTTGGATGCAAGATGTGTTCCGAAATTTGCCCGAGCCGTGCAATACAAGTCCAGGTGCCTGGCAAACACGAATACAATCCAAGAAAATGTTGCTATTGTGGATTGTGTCAATCGGCCTGTAGATTCGGTGCAATTAAGTTTAGTAATCCTTCTCCGAAATCCGCAGAGCCGGACTTTTACGATGGAACAATGACTTCAGAGAAAGCTGATCACCCGTTGTAACACGTCAATGCTGGACGTGCAATCCAGTATTATCAGTAAAGTGTTCTCTGTTAAACCTCTGAGGATCAGCCTCCCATATCTTCTATACATCCTCGTAATGAATTACTCCAGCCAAGTATTGTGCAAGATTTGTTATACCGAATCTCAACTCGGAAACCGGAATATAATACTTCGTCAAGAGAAGTAAAATCACTTGTAATAACCCAACTCCAGAATTTCTCTATTAGAGCTCCTCATATATTTCCCATTGCTTCCATGAAGGAGCAATTTAATGGTAAAGTTGCATCGGTCTGCAAAAGTATAAAACCATAGCCGATATTAATTGCATGAACCATTTGTAGCTATCACTCAGTTGATTAGGAATTGCATTATCGGCAAAAGCCCAACCATTTTCCTCAGACTGTCACTAAATGGAGGAAGAGGGATTACGTTCAGGATTCTCCTATGGGTCCAAAGAATCCTCATTCTACAGGGCTATCTAGGGAGGAAGAGGCTGTATGTCCTCCTTCCTTTAGATGATTGTCTGTATGTCCCTCATCTCAGTAGACCTTCTCTTCACAGATTGTTTCAAC
>JAITFF010000037.1 GCA_031281515.1 Holosporales bacterium
AAAGAGGATGCAAAACTGGTTTAGGGCCAATTTCCATTCTCTTATCGGCATTGTCCATTTTTTCTGGGCATTTTGCAATGCCAAAAATACCAGCTTAAAAACGGCCTCATCGTTCGGGAAACACCCCTTCGCCTTGATTGACTTTCCTGATCTACGGCCTTTCTGATATAGTCTGGAGGGGCTAAAAACAGAATAATTCCTTGCCAATTACGTTTCCAAATATCGCAAATAGTAAGATATTTTTTACTCCATTTTTCTCTAAAATTTTCCAGTGCAACTTCAGCAATTTCACAATTATTTGCGTTATAAATTTCCTTTAAATCAACCGCTACTTCCTTCCTAATCTTTTCATGGAACATAATTCAGACTATTCCTCACCATGTGTACGATACAGAGCTGAACGATCGTCTCGGGGAATACGCTATTTATAGCTTCTCCGAAGCCCTTTAATCCATCGATACAGTCCAAATAAAGTATTGGATATATAGTATTTAAACCTCTATTTTGCTATGCATTTACTTCATCGATTATCTTATCCGTAACGTTGGAGATGAACTCAGGGGATACCTCAATCGCCCTTTCAATCAAGGCTTCTCCTAATTTACACAGCGGATATGACGGAATCAGAATAGACCCTAACTTCCCGCAGTCAGATTTGTTGCATCTCTCACATACTTCTCTTCTGTATTTCGTGTCTCCCTCCAAAAACTCTGATTCTGAATGTTTCGGAAGCAGAGGCATAATCGCGCTATGCCAGACTTGTGAAATCTTTCAGGTCGTTTGTGCTTTCCGATGATCCTTTTGTGGAACACATGCCTTGAACTCTATGGATTGACATTGATACCATAAGTGTTGTCTCATGGCCGATACGTCATCCCTGGAGGTTTATTCCCGTGATTAATGAAGCTTTTTTTGCCTCCAAGAAGAATATACTGGTCATTGGATACGGAACGACCGGTAAGTCTGTTTATAGTTTCCTTAGAGGGAATGGCCACTCTGTTTTGGTATATGACGATTTTAAGGGGAATGTACCAGGTAATTTAAATCTTAATCGGATGCCAGCAGTTGATCTCGTGATCAAAAGTCCGTCTGTTCCGTGTATGCCGCACAATATTCATCCTCTCATAAAAAAGCTGTGTGCCGCAAAAATTCCTGTAATCTCGGCATTCGATGTTTTTATACTGCACAATCCGGATGCTCAAATCATCGGTGTTACAGGTACGAATGGGAAATCAACGACGGCCGCGCTAGCCCACCATATAATGAAGGATAACGGAACGGATGTGCAGCTTGGAGGAAATATCGGCATCCCATATTTCGATTTGCCTAAAGCTAAATTGTACATCTTCGAGATGTCTTCATACGAATTAGCGAGTTCGCGATATTTGAAATTTGAAATCGGATGTATTCTCAACATAGAACCCGATCACCTGACTTTTCACGGCGACTTTGGAAATTATGTTGCCGCCAAGCACAGATTACTCGAGAATGCGAAAATAAAAATCATATCATTGGAGGATAGCTTAACGACCGAGAGGTTCGGCTTCAAAAAGGAAGTCATAAAGGTCTCGACGAAAAATTCACCTCAGGCTGATGTATGTGTCTTCGAAAGGGCTATGATCGGGCACGCTAGAGCACCAATTTTGGATCTGGCCGATGTCTCAGCTCTCATCGGACAACATAATTATCAAAATATCGAATTTGCTTATTCAATCTGTCGACAATGCGGAGTCCCCGACCATCTGATCGTCAGAAGTATTCGCTCATTTAAGCCTCTTCCCCACCGCCTTAATGTCGTCAAAAAAGTAGGAAATGTTTTGTTCGTCAATGATAGTAAAGCAACAAATCCGGAATCTGCCGCCAAAGCTCTGGCTACCTTCGTTGGATTTAAGATTTTCTGGCTCGTAGGGGGAAGGAGTAAGAATGTTAATGTTATGAACTCAGTTGGAGAATACCTCACCAGTGTTCAGAAAATTTACTTATTCGGAGAAAGTGCTGAAGAGTTTACGCAAGTTTTCGACGAGATTAAAAGTACAGTGAATTGTAAAACAATGCTAAGTGCTATACATCTCGCGTATAAGGATGCTATGGCAGAGGCAGGATCAGTTGTAATATTGTTGTCTCCGATGTGTTCTAGCTTTGATCAGTTTAACAATTTCGAACATAGAGGGGATGAATTCGTGAAGGCTGTGGAGGAGATATCGTCTATTGATTCGATTTAACGATCACATTGCCAGAATGGGGAAGAGGACTGAAGACCATGACGTTGGGGGAGCGGTAGAAGTCCTGAGGCTTCAGGATATATCGATGGATTTCAGGGCTGGAGAATCGTTGATCCACGTCATACAAGGTTTCAGCACAGTAATCCATTCCAGCGAGAAGGTTGCCCTCATCGGGGCCAGTGGAACTGGAAAATCGACGATTCTACAAATATCTGCCCTCCTTGAGCAGCCAACGAGTGGGACCGTCTTCGTGAATGGTAGGAAGGCTAGCTCTCTGCCGGATGATGAGAAATCGAAAATCCGGAGAAATAATATAGGGTTTGTATATCAATCTCATAATTTACTGCCAGAGTTTAGTGCGCTGGAAAATGTC
>JAITFF010000017.1 GCA_031281515.1 Holosporales bacterium
ACGTCTTTTATCATCATCCTCCTATTTGGTCATAAAGCCATTCACATCCTAAAAAAGAATCAAGTGAATGGGCAGCCCATTCGTGAGGACGGGCCAGAATCTCACCTCAAATCTAAAAAGGGAACGCCGACGATGGGGGGCACCATGATAGTTGCCTCTATCCTTTTGGGGACACTTTTGTGGGGCGATCTGGAAAGTGCTAAGATTTGGCTTTGTCTGGGAATTATGTTGGGATTCGGGGCAATTGGAGCCGTCGACGATATCTGTAAGCTTCGAACGCGTGACTACCACGGCATCTCCGGTAAAAAAAAACTAGCGCTTCAATTTTTAGTAGCAGTAATCTGTTGTTATATCTCAGTACTGATCTCCGATTATTCGGGCGCCACATCCGTTTTCTTTCCCATTTTCAAGAATTATAGCATTGAACTCGGAAGCCTCTTTATCCTCTGGGCCGTATTTGTCACGATCGGAAGCTCGAATGCTGTCAACCTCACCGACGGCCTCGATGGACTCGCCATGGGACCCGTCATTATGTCTTCCATTTGTTTGGCGGTTATAAGTTATTTGGGCGGGAACATTCCATTCGCTGATTACCTTTACATAACTTACGTCCCGGGTCTATCCGAAGTCTGCGTCTTCTTGAGTTCGTTAGTCGGCGCTAGCCTGGGATTTATGTGGTTTAACGCTCCACCAGCCAAAATCTTTATGGGAGATACTGGTTCTATCTCGATCGGTGCTGCTCTTGGATTCGTGGCCGTTTTGTCGAAGCATGAGATTATCTACGCGATCGTCGGAGGAATTTTCGTTTTGGAAACGATATCAGTCATTCTTCAGGTCGGATTCTATAAGTTAACGCATCGGAGAATATTCCTGATGGCTCCGATACATCACCATTTCGAGAAAAAGGGCTGGTCTGAATCAGTTGTCGTGTTCCGGTTCTGGATTATATCGATCGTTCTGGGAATCTTGGGTCTTGCTACTTTGAAGGTTAGGTAGTGCGCATTCCGCCTTGTGGATGTCATCCTGGCCTTTATGGTAACGAGACTGTATAATCCCTCCCCGTTGGCACAACCGAAGAATAGGGTTAAAAAAAGAATATGAGCTTAATTAAATCTATTACTGCTAGGGAGATACTCGATTCACGCGGATTCCCGACGATCGAGACCGATGTAACTCTGAAATCTGGTGCGAAGGGGCGAGGTTCTGTACCGTCTGGAGCTTCGACCGGATCATTCGAGGCCGTCGAACTGAGAGATGGAGGAAATCGATTTTCCGGGAAGGGAGTACTAGGAGCCGTCGAAAATGTGAATAAACTCATCGCTCCGCGTTTGCTGGGTCTCGATGCCAGCAGGCAATCTCATATTGATTCGATTTTGATCGATCTTGACGGAACTGGCAATAAATCTAAACTCGGAGCGAACGCGATCCTTTCCGTAAGTCTAGCCATTTGTCGGGCGGCTGCCTGCTATTTTGAAATGCCATTGTATCGCTACATATCCGGAATTATGGGGCAATGCAGGTTACCACGTCCGATGATGAATGTTCTGAATGGAGGGGTACATGCCGATAACAAAGTAGATATTCAAGAGTTTATGATAGTCCCTGCAAAGGAAGAATCTTTTATAAGATATCTGGAAATATGCACCAATATTTACCATGACCTTAAAAAATCTCTAAAATCGAGAGGGTTGAATTCGAACGTCGGAGATGAGGGCGGAGTAGCCCCGAATTTATCATCTACTCGTGAGGCATTGGATATCATAATGCAATCCATCGAGAATGCTGGTTACATTCCGGGGGTGGATGTAAATCTCGCTCTGGACGTTGCTGCATCAGAGCTTTTCAGGGATGGACAGTACCATCTCGATGAAACAACGAAGGGCACCTGCGATATGCTAAAATACTACGAGGATCTCGTCAAAAATTATCCTATCATTTCGATTGAGGATCCACTAGCCGAAGAGGATTGGGATGGATTCACAAAAATCACAGCCCTCCTGGGACAAGATATTCAGATCGTTGGGGATGACTTGTTCGTCACGAACGGTGGAAGGCTACTGAAAGGCATTGATAATAGAGCCGCCAACGCCATCCTGATTAAGCCGAACCAGATTGGTACCCTGACTGAAACCCTCAGTTCTGTATCTCTAGCGCAACGCAACGGATTTCGGGTCGTAATTTCTCATAGATCTGGGGAGACGTGCGATTCGACTATCTCAGATCTGGCCGTCGCAGTTTCGGCCGAATACATCAAGACCGGGGCTCCAGCTCGTGGAGAACGGGTCGAAAAGTACAACCAATTACTTAGAATTGAAGAAGAACTTACGACCCCCCTGAAGACGAGCAATGATAAGTGTTCTCGGTAACGGTCGTCTCTATTTTTCCAGAAATATTTCCGGGACCGCTAGCATTCGGGCTCAGTGGGAAAGGACTGGGAAGGCTGTGGGACCTGCACCTCGTTAATATCCGCGATTTCGCGACCGATAAGCACAGGAAAGTTGACGATTCGCCGTTCGGCGGCGGGGCCGGAATGATCATGAAACCGGATGTTGTTCACGACGCTCTGTCGTATGCAGTGAGGCTAAATCCCACCAAAACTGGCAACCCGACGATTCTGTTTATGTCCCCCAGAGGGGCACTTTTTTCTCAGAAAATGGTGAGGACTTGGTATAACAATGAAATGGATAGCCTAATAATTCTCTGTGGGCGTTACGAGGGCATCGATCAGCGAGTCATTGATTTTTGGAAAAAGAATCATGGGATGATCGAGGTAAGCGTCGGGGATTTCGTTCTATTCGGTGGCGAGTTACCGGCAATGTGCATCATCGACGCCTGTCTTCGGCAAATTCCCGGTATTATGCACAATGAGTTATCGACGGAAACGGAGAGTTTTTCTGTTGATCTTCTGGAGTACCCGCAATATACTAGACCCTGTGAATGGAACGGTGAGAGAGTTCCGGCCGTTTTGTTATCCGGAAATCATGGAGAAATCGGACGGTGGAGGCTGGCACAGTCAGAAGAGGCGACGAAAGAGTTGCGCAGAGATTTGTGGGAGCGCTATGAACGGGATGTTGATTAGGTCGTTCCGGTTTGTGGTGTTGTGAGGCGATGAATTTGATAGAGCAGATAAATAGTGATCAGATAACGAGATTGACGGCTGAGAGGCGGGTTCCTCGCTTTAGGGCCGGAGATTCCGTGAAAGTTTTGATTAAAGTCGTTGAGGGCACGAGAGAGAGGATGCAATCGTTCGAAGGTGTTGTCATCGCCAAGAAGAGTCGCAGCATCAATTCATCGTTTAAGGTCCGGAAGATCTCGAACGGGGAAGGAGTTGAGAGGCTGTTTCATCTGTATTCTCCGAACATTCAGATCGAGGTTACGAAGCATGGTAGAGTTCGGCGCGCGAAATTGTACTATCTGCGGGAGCGAACTGGTAAGAGTACGAGGATAGCTGAGAGGAAGAGATTCGAGTCACCAGCTGAAGATTAGCTCAGATTTTTCTGCGGTAGTTTGGTATAATTGTCCGCGTTGCGCGGGTTGCGGGCGTTATTTTTTTTTTTTTGAGAGAAAACACATGGCGACGAGTTTAAAGATTGTCGAGAGGAGTGCTCACGGAAAGAGGGCCGCTAGGAAGCTACGTCACGACGGGTTTGTTCCAGGTGTTATATACGGCGGAGATAAGGGGCCGTTGCTCGTGGAAATAGCGGCAAAGGAACTGAAAATCGAATGCGAATCGGCGGCATTTTTCGGGCATGCAATCGAGATGAAATGCGGATCTGGTATCGAAAAATTTATTCCGAAACAAGTTGATTTACATCCAGTTACGGGCACGCCAATTCACGTTGATTTCCAGAGGATTACCAAGGATTCGCAGGTTAAGGTTAATATTTCGATCGAATTTATAAATGAGGATAGGGCTCCTGGTATCAAAAAGGGAGGTGTCATCAACTTCATCGTCCACAGGCTGGAATGCTATTGCGCTCCAGATTCTATCCCCGAAAAACTCATTGTAGACTTAGCTGATAAAGAAATTGGCGATAGTATTTTGTTGGCAGAAGTCGATTTACCTGCTGGAGTTTCCCCGGTTCATCCGGAAAGGGACTCCGTTGTCGCGACCATCGCCGGAGCTAGGGTTGGTTCAGCTGATGATGAATCGACGGCTGCCGATGGCGCTTCTGACGGGGCTGCGGAGTGATTTGTTTTTAATTGTCGGCCTCGGAAATCCGGGAACCGAGTATTTGTATACTCGTCATAATGCCGGGTTTCTTTTTCTCGACTATTTTTCGCAATCTGAGAAGTTTCCGGCCTTTAGGGCGAGATTTGATTCGTTATGCTCTGAGTACGTTCTCTTTGGGAATAAAATCATCCTTCAGAAGCCTCAGACGTTTATGAATTTATCCGGTAGAGCAGTCGGTCAGATCGTATCATTTTATAAATTAGATCCAGAGCACGTTATCGTTTTCCATGACGATATTGATTTACAGCCATTCGATGTAAGGGTGAAACTCGGCGGAGGACACGGTGGTCATAATGGGCTCAAAAGCATCGATAGTACGATCGGGCGTAATTATTGGAGAGTAAGATTAGGAGTCGGAAGGCCGCTTTTCAAGGAACAAGTCGCCGATTACGTGCTGTCCCGCCTTTCGAAAACAGACCTTGAAAAATTAGTATTCGATATTTTTCCGGAAGTTTCGATGTTGCTTATTAGTAAATTCTTAAGAAATCAACCACAATAAGAGTCATATCAATCATTGACAATTGCATGAATATTGTTCATAATTTTATACGACGATGGGGAGTAAGGACGCAATTTTGCCAGGTATTCTTATAAGTTAGCGTTGCCTTTAGAATTTAAAGCTGTGTATTTGGGGAGGTGTACGAATGTCAAAGTTCAATCCTTTTTTATATATTGTTATACCATTAGCCGTTGAAATTCAATTTGTGGAAGCGAGTATTGACGCATCACGTATCCAAAACAAGATGGCCTCACTGGTTGCCTCTATCAGAAGGGGGCCCGAGTGTCCAGAATGGATACGTATCAATGGAAAACTTGGAAATGGAGAATTAGCAGAGCAGTCAATAATAGAAGTTGGCAACATTTTGCAAGCGCAATCTGAGAATTACACGTCAGTACTGCCCATATATTGTGGCAATCTAACGCCTGCCAATCTTAATTGGATTGGAGTTTGTTATGCTGTAAAGTCTTTGTGTTTGCAGGTCAGAGATTATTTTGCTACCAAAGTATTCTCTCAGATCATCGATGACATAACAGACAAAGCAGTCGCAAAAACTTCGGTATACTATGACTTAACTGACTTACAAATTGATAATCTTAGGCATGATCTTTCATATTATTTGCGCGGACTCAAAATATCAGAATTAGTCCGAACGTTCAGGGCAACACATCCCGCGGTAAATAAACTCATTAATCAAGCTGAGGGCTGGGAGAGCTTTCTTGGAACCAGTCCAGCCTCTGCTAAATTGGCGAGGGCATTTAAAAGGGTCATAAGAGACGGAAGTCTTGAGCAGCTTGTAATTGAGGCTCAGAATCAGGGAGATTTTGATATTCGTGATTGGTTTAGAGATTGGAAAAGCGATCAATCAATTGGTCAAATCGTTGAAGTAATAGTCAACGAGTCCTTCCAAGGGGCATCTGGATTGGAGGCTAAAATCGGAACGCTACCAGAATTGGCAGTTGGAGATATGTTGCGATCTGAGTTCCGTAAACTCTTCACTACTCGCCAGCCGATTCTACAGACCTTGGATGAGCAGATCTCTGCGCTGAGTGAAATTCCATCTTTACCTGCGGAATCTCCAACCATTATATTAATTCCTGAGCCGGCTTTACAGCCATTACCAGCTTATCATTTAGAACCTCCTAATCTAGTGTCCCGCACTGTAAGAAGGAAAGCACCTACTCGTAGGGCGGCGGTAAGAGAGGTATCAGATCTTTCTCCTTCAGTTACAGAAGTTCCTAATGTAGTAGGAAGAGAGGTATCAGCTCCTTCTCCTTCAGTTACAGAAGTTCCTAATGTAGTAGGAAGAGAGGTACCAGATCTTTCTCCTTCAGTTACAGAAGTTCCTAATGTAGTAGGAAGAGAGGTACCAGATCTTTCTCCTTCAGTTACAGAAGTTCCTAATGTAGTAG
>JAITFF010000049.1 GCA_031281515.1 Holosporales bacterium
AGGCTCGGCCGATAATGCTCCTCGGATGTTCGCCATCGTTTATGCAGTCGTCCTCGTCGTTCTGGGGGTGACTGTCCTGGTACAAAGTATTAAGGCCTGGCACGACGAATCTGGGAAAAAATACGCGTATGGCGTCATGATGAGGCGCTGGATGCTATATCTTCCATTTCATAAAATTTTCGTGAGATCAAGAACCGAAATGAGTGTTATAATCCCAATATTCGTCGGGTTCGTGACTGGAATTTTGGTTTCGTCTTTAGGAGGAGGAGAAAACCTATTGATGGCACCTGTTATAACTTATTTAATTGGACGGGTTAGCTCGGTTGTAAACGGGACGACGGCCCTAGCTGGGTGCGCCATAACGGGCATGGTGGCCATCATATACGCCTGTAGTAACTACTGTTGCGACATCGAATTCGTTATGATTCTGTTCATGGGAGCAACCATCGGTTCCTGGCTCGGAGTAACCCTTTCGTACAATATGCGTAGATGCTACGTCAATATGCTGGCATCTGCTGCCATTTTCCTTATGGCTTCGAGGCAAGTGTTCAAGCTGATGAATAATTCACTGACTCCATCTATGTTAAAAAAAATCGATATTTCCGGATCGGTACTTTCCAGGCTCGCTCATGATATGCCGCTGCTGTATACCTTCGTGTGTATCTTCTTGGTGATGATTACTGCCCTCGTTGCCGAGAAAATATTACGGTGGATAACGGATGCTCGTTCCAAAAGTGGAGGGCGCCCAAATGGGTAAGGTAACTATTGGTTTCATCTTACTAGCTGTGGCGGGTCTTTTTTTTGCATCTTGGAACAAGGAACCCGAAGATCCGGAAAATACTGTCAACGTCTATGGATGGTATGGAATTATTCCGCGCAGTGTGATCGATGATTTCGAAAAGGAAACTGGCGTTAAAGTTGTATACGATATATACGATAACAACGATACCCTTGAAGCCAAGTTGCTTACCGCAAATAGTGGATATGACGTCGTTTTCCCGTCGTTCATTCCATATGGTGTAAAACAACTGGCCATGAAGGCGTATATGGCATTCGATCGTAAACTGTTACCAAATCTCAAGAATGTTCTCGGAATTCTGACGGAAAAATTCGAACAGAACGGGGGAGATCTAGGCTATTTAGTTCCATTATTTTGGGGAACTGTCGGGATTGTATACGAGAAAAATGCCGTAGATCAGGCCTTACCCGGTGAAAACATAGATTCTTATGAAGTTCTTTTTAATCCATCGAAGGTGAAAAAACTGTCTCAATTTGGCGTGAGTTTCCCGGAAGAATATGTCGATATCTTTCCGCAATTGAATGCATATCTGCACAATCCGTCCAAAATGTCGATTCCTGATATCACTAAATATTGCCGTTTTCTTTCTCGGGTACGACCATATGTTACCAAATTTTCCTCGACGACGGTCATTGCTGATATACTCTCCGGGGACGTTTGTATCGCCGTCGGGGCGTCTGATAATAGTTGGCGCGCAGTGCGCGTGGCAAAACAGATCGGGAAAAATGTGGTGTACGTTATTCCGAAAGATGCTGGAGTATTGTGGATAGACTGCGCTGGGATTCCTCTTGGTGCTCCACATTTCGTGAATGCGCATAAGTTTATAAATTTCCTGCTAAAACCGGAAATTGCGGCGAGAATTACGAATCATTCCGGAGTGTTGGTCAACGTCTCAGAAGCCAGAAAATATTTCAAAGAAGAGATCGCGAGTGATGATCAAATTTGCCCTAAAGACCCGGAAGTACTAAGTAAATTAATGTTGGGACAAGCGTGTTTAGACGAGGAAGGTCTGAAATTCGGGAGAATAGCGGCGAGATGGTGGACGAGGGTAAAGATGAATTCATTTAATGAATGAAAAGGTGAGAAAGGAAAATGATAAAGTTATCTAAATTAATTCTTACCGTCCTTATCGTCGGTTATACTTTTTTGTATATTCCACTCATATTCATAATCGTCAGTGCATTCAGTGAATCAGAAGTATCCGGTATCTGGACGAAATTTTCATTGAAGTGGTTTGTGCTAGTTCTTCAAGATAAGGATCTGCTAAATGGCGCCGTCACTAGCATCCAAATAGCCTTAGTATCAGCGACGGGCGCGACTATTCTAGGAATGTTGGCGGCATCGGCGACGACGTCCGGTAGTGACTATCTGGGACGTGGATTTTTGAAGAAGCTTATTGTAGCTCCGATTATTTTGCCAGAATTGGTTGTTGGTTTTTCGTTGTTGATGTTGTTTATATTATCGGAAAAGATTTTCGGCTTTCCTAAGGGGAGGGGAATGATGACCGTATCGATCGGGCATATCGTAGCGTCGGTTGCATTCGTCTATAAAAACATAAGATCCCATTTGTGTTCGATCGATAAGTCGGTTGAAGAGTCTGCTCGTAATCTTGGAGCGAGAGGGATAGTATCATTCGTGTACATAAAAATTCCTCTTCTTCGGAAGTCGGTGATATCTGGCTGGCTATTGGCATTTACTCTATCATTAGATGATTTGGTGATTGCGAGTTTTCTGACTGGTCCAGGAGCAACGACATTACCGCTCGTGATTTTCTCGAACATTAAGATTGGGATTACACCAGCCGTTAATGCTTTCGCAACACTCTTTATGGCATTGGTAGCCATATGTGTCATCCGGGTATCAATGGGGTCTACAAAGAGACGGTGATCGCTAAAAAGAGGTTAATTATTGGGGAAACTGAATTGGAAACAAATGGATTCTCCATCGATTCTCGATCCATCAATCCAGGTGAAGTTTTTTTCGCACTGAGAGGGAATAGGGTAGATGGGCATCGTTTTGTATCCGAGGCTTTCGATCGAGGGGCAGTTGCTGCCGTCATCGATAATAGCGATTATCATTGTCCACCCAGAACGATCTTAGTAAATAATGTCTTGGAAACCCTCAAGAAGGCTGGTCTTTTCTGCAAGAATTTGGCGAATCCAGGAAAAATGATTGGGATAACGGGGAGCGTCGGCAAGACGACCACCAAGATCTGGTTATCCGAGGTCTTAAATCATTATCAAAGGACCTTCACGACGATGAACAATTATAATACGATCTATGGGCTTCCGATTGCTTTTTCGAGGCTCGATGATGATGTCGAATACTGCATCCTTGAGCTTGGCACCAATCGGCCCGGAGAAATATCGGAACTTTCCAATTACTTATCAGCAGATATCGGACTCATTACAAATATTTTCGAATCGCATATCGGAAATTTTAGAGATAAATCAGAGCTAGCCAACGAAAAAATTTCGATTATAGACGGAATGAATCCTGGGGGAATTTTGATTTTTGACGGAGATTCGGAATTTTCCAAGAGAATCAAAACGGCGGCGTCTGGGAGGCAACTCAAATCTATGTCAGTGGGATTTACTGATGGTTGCGATGTAAGGATTACCTCTGATGGGCAAATTCGAACTGATCATGGTAATTACTTATTGGGGGATCCGGTGCCTGGCCGGCCATACGATTACATTATGGGATGTATGGTAGCGACCATCCTTGCCTTGGATCTCGATGTAAACAAATTTTTACCTTACCTTAAAGAATTACGTCCTTTAAAGGGGAGGGGTGCAATCGTTGCCTGTGCCTTCAAGGGAAAGACTTTCAAACTGATAGATGAATCTTATAATGCCAGTCCGATGGCGATGTTAACCGCCATAGATTCATTCGATAAGAACTATAATTCTCCGAGGGTTGCGGTTATTGGACAGATGAAGGAGCTCGGAGCCTTCGAGGAATATTACCATCGCATACTGGGCGAAAGGTTATCAAGATGTCTCCTGGACGAATACTTTTTCATTGGGGACAGGCATTTGTGGAACCTATTGCCCGGAGCAAATTGCTACGAAACACTT
>JAITFF010000076.1 GCA_031281515.1 Holosporales bacterium
GTAAATTTAAGGAATGGCTTAGGGTTTGCGTAAAAAGAAGCAAATTGCCAGGAGGAGTCTCTCTGCTATCGTACGATCGCGGGTTCAGACTTTTGCAATAGGTCTATTGTTCGGCGGAATTACTACAAGAAACGATTAGCATCAATAGATCTATTCATATATTTACTTTCCATTGCTACCATGAAGGAGTAGAGCTCCTGCAAAAGCTCCATCAAAATTGCCTCCACATTTGGGGGGTCAATTTACTGACATCCCTAAATCGTGCTGTGCGAGGTTTAAAATGGGAAGAAATTTTGGGAGCGTGGCTAGCTGATGGTAAAACTCCGAATATCAGTCTCGTAAGGCTTTTGCAGGAGCTCTAGTAACTCGATGGTAGAGTTGCATCGAACTGCGTAAGGTTTGTAATGCCAATATCCGGAGATTTTTCCCTCAGCTAACCACACTCACAGAATTTCTTCCAATTTTAAGCCTCGTACAGCGCGATTTAGGGATGTCAGTAAATTGACCCCCAAAATGCGGAGGTAATTTTGCGGGAGCTCGAATGGTGAATGACGTGTATGTTTAAGCGAAACTTACTATAATAGACTTGTTGCATAAGCCTCATGATAGGCATGTTTGTGGATTTGGTCCCCAATTGTCCTTTACCTCTGAAAATTTTCCCAATGTAAAGACCGTACAGAGAGATTTGAAGGCATCCGAATGAATTTTAACCCCCAAAACTGCGCGTGCGATTTTCGGGTGAACTTATGAACAACCCTAATAATCATCAGCTATAAGAACATCTAAATACATTTATAAAGGCATATAATTATGCTAAAAGATGTAGGTCTATTAATGGATTAACTCCTTATGAATGTATAGTGAAGATGTGGAAGACTGATCCTCAGAAGTTTAACAGAGAGCGCATCTCAGATAATATGGGCCTGTACAAAATTTATCAACGAGATGAGGAGGATTCTTGCTATTTGTCTCAATATGATTAGTGTTATACTTCTTATTGTTTGTGTTTCTTATTAACTTACTTTATTGTATTTATCGATGATGATCAAATGAGAGAGATTTATTTGTTTTATACTGGGAATTTATTGGTGAGGAATTCTTTGCTGGTGCTGACCAGGGGAGCTCTGATATACTACCCACCGTAAGGTGGGGTCTGAGTGGTTTCGGTGATCGTGTTATGAAGCGGACTTATCAACCGAGTAATTTAGTGCGAAAGAGAAGGCATGGTTTTTTAAGTAGGATGGGAACTGTCGGAGGGCGGCGTGTCATTTCCGCGAGAAGGGCGAAGGGGCGTAAGCGGCTTAGTGCTTAGTTCTCCCGATTGGAGATGATGATCCCATCCGTTTTAAAACGTCGATCGCAGTTCCTAGAAGTCGGGAAGCTAGGTTCGAGGGCCAAGACTAAGGCACTTACCGCCATCTGCCTGAAAAACCAGGGTTGTCCTTGTCCGATGGTTGGCTATACGGCCAGCACGAAAGTTGGTGGGGCTGTCGAAAGAAATAGGGCCAAACGGCGTCTGCGGTCTTTGGTTCGTGAATTGTCTCCTGAATTTGTCCCGGGATACTCGTTCGTTTTTATAGCAACTCCCGAGACCGTTTTGTGTGACTTCGGTTGCCTCAGGAGTGATTTTGTGTACTGTCTAAGGAAATCCAAAGTTAGGGCTGACGATGCGGCCAGAAATCGGTGTTAAGTTATTAATTTTATTTATAAGAGTTTACCAGGCACTTTCCCTTTGCAAGCGTCCATGTTGTCGTTTTGTTCCAACCTGCTCCGTCTATGCGCTCGAAGCAATTTCAAAATACGGGGCAGTTAAAGGTTTTTGGCTATCAGTTAAACGTGTGTTAAGATGTAGGCCCGGTCTCGGGAAGTTCAAGAATTGTGGGTTCGATCCGGTTCCGTAACATGCTGATATTCATTCGATTTGGAGTTCAATAGGAGTATGCCATTCGGTAACAACGATCAACCCAGCACCAAGAATGTTTTGATTGCTTTGGTTGCTTTTGCCATGTTTATGTTTGCGTATAACTATTTCTTCGGAGATCAAAATGGACAGGTACCTCACAATACTGCCTCGCAAACCGTATCTCCTGAACAGGCAGCCGAATCTAAGGATGATGAGTTTGATGCCAATTGCGATGGGCATCCTCTGACCGTTACAGAATCTCTATCAAAGAATTCTAGAATTCGATTTGAGAATGGGAAGATCTCTGGGTCGGTTGATCTCGTTGGCGGAATCGTCGATGAGCTCTCACTGAAAGAATATAAGGAAACGACCGATGTAGATAGCTCGAATGTTATGTTGTTAAATCCGAAAGGAACGAATTCCGAGTCCTATTACGCCATATCGTATAAAGACAAAACTCATGACGAGTTAATTTCGAACGAGACGGTGTGGACGAAGACCGATTCGACTGAGAGGAGCGTTACGATCAGGACACAGACACAGAATGGAATGATCATCGAGAGGACGATCGTTATCGATGATGGATACCTCATCAGCATAAAGGACAAGGTGATCAATGTATCCGATAAGAATTTGATGATTTCAGTTGCATCTAATTTGGTCCGTGTCAATCCGAATCATGCCAATTATGCCGTCGTCCACGATGGCATCGTTGGGCATTTCGATGGTAGTGTTGATGAAATAAAATATTCGAATATTCATGGGGAAACTGTGGTAGATACCTGTGATTGGGTTGGCTATACTGATATATACTGGCTCACCGCGCTTATTAACAAAAACAAGAATATGTCGGTAAGTTATGTAAAATCCGGAGATGATTCATATAAATGCTCAACTCATTCTAAGAAGGATATAAAAGTAACTCCGAATTCGGTAGCAGAAATATCATATCTAATTTTTGCTGGACCGAAAGATATCAAAATTTTAAATGAGTATGCAGCAAGATTGGATTTGCCAAAATTTGAGATGTCTATCGATTTTGGATGGTTCTTTATGCTGACTAAACCACTCCTGTATTTCTTGGGTTTACTGGGACAGATACTACCAAATATGTGGCTTGTTATCCTGGTTTTAACCCTACTCTTTAAAATCCTGACGTTCCCACTAATGCAAAAATCATTCAAATCGGCAGCGAAAATGCGTGAATTACAGCCGAAGTTAGCATCCATTCAAAAATTATATGCCAATGATAAGCCCAGAATGAATCAGGAGGTGGTAGCTCTTTACAAGAAGGAAAAAGCTTCGCCAATGTCGGGTTGCTTTCCGATGCTACTCCAGGCTCCGATATTCTTCTGCCTATACAAGGTGTTCTTCATCAGTATCGACATGAGGCATGCTCCGCTCTTCGGCTGGATTCACGATTTATCAGCCCCGGATCCTGTGTATATTTTCAATCTTTTTGGGTTCATCGATTGGACACCGCCTGGATTCTTGAGAATCGGTGTGTGGCCGCTGATAATGGGGATTACCATGATTTTGCAGCAAAAATTATCGAGTGGAATGAGCGGCAAAAATCCGACGGCAGAAAAAACGACTGAAATGAAGATGCAAGAAAATATGATGCTCATAATGCCGGTATTATTTACGTACATATGCGCTTCATTTCCAGTTGGGGTCGTTATTTACTGGACGATTAGCAATCTCTTCACTATTGCGCAACAGTATTATGCCAATTCTGGCATGCCAAATTTAGGGGTACGTAGAAAAAAATAAGGATGATAATTTCAGGTGATTCATTTGCGGAAAATGTTCCTGAAATTGCGGCTAGCGAGAAGAAATGGGTCGTTGCCGTATCGGGAGGTGCCGATAGTATGTGCCTGGCTATGTTGGCCAACGAATTTACGAAGGAGCGAGGAATTCGGCTGTACGCCTGTTTTATAGATCACAGCTTGCGGGACGATTCGGCGAAAGATATAGAGACTGCTGTGATGTCCCTTCGAACCAAGGACGATTTCGATTGTAGCGTATTACGGTGGCACCACGAAGAGGATATCGGCGGAAATCTCGAAATGAAGGCAAGGAAAGCGAGGTATGCTTTATTACTCGGTTTTTGTCGTGAGATCGGAGCTAAATGTTTATTGACAGCGCATCATTCTCTCGACCAATGGGAGACTTTCTTCATGAGATTATCACGGGGATCCGCCCTGAACGGCCTATCCTGTATTAGGCCTATTTCGAGGATGGAGGATATTTTCGTTATAAGGCCTTTTCTGGATTACTCACCGATTGACATTAAGGAAACTCTTGCCAAGAGGTTCGGCATCTCGGAATATTTTCATGATCCAATGAATGAACAAATCCAATTCGAGAGGGTGAGATGGCGAAAAGCGTATACTGAGCTTGCTGCTAAATATGGCTTGGGCATGGCTGGAATTAACAAGAGTATTCGCAGATTGCAGCTATCGGAAGAATGCCTAGAGCAATTTGCGTTAAATTTATTCAGTGAAATTTTTGATGGAGAATATATTGATTTAGCAAAGTTCAGAGAACAGCACATGGAGATGAGGATCAGGATGCTTAGGTTAGTAATAAATCGGCAGATTACGTCGTATGGCCTCTTAGAGAAAACGGCTACCAGGATAGTTGAAGATGATTTTAAAGCAACAAACCTTGGGGGCATTGTGATAACTCGAGATAAGACCAAGAATTTGAGGATTCAGAGGGAAAAAAGAAAGTAATCTCTTGGGCCACAAACTCAATAAAATCGAGGCACTTTGCCTTCAGATGACGAAAGTTATATAATGTGGGCCGGAGTTGGAAAATGTTTTTTTGTAGTTGAGGTTAAATATGTTTCACTTTTATCGCTGTATTTGTATAGCAATCGTTGGTTTGTTACTATCTGGATGCTCAAACAATTATTCTGGCGATCAGTATTCATCGAAAGGAGTTGGAGAGATTTCGAGGACCGACCGCGGAGTGATAATATCAATGCGTAGGGTTGATATAAAGCCTGAGGAAGGACCGGGAGCTGGCGCCCTTATCGGAGCCGTCGGAGGCGGTTTAGCCGGATCGATGTTTGGCAAGGGCGGTGGTAAAGTGTTGGCTGCAGGCGCAGGCGCAGCTGCTGGTGGACTGGCGGGACATATGATCCAGAATCGGTCTCAGGACGGAATGGAGTATACTGTAAAACTCGATTCTGGGGCTGTAATAACTCTGGCTCAGGGCTTAACCCCGGCTCTATCGGTTGGTCAGAGAGTATTCGTTATCAACAGTAATAGGGATCGTAGCCGGATTGTTCCTGAATAGAATGATTCTCTTCAGGATAGCGTCGATTATATCAATTTCGTTGCTGGTGGCCTGCAGTATGTTACCGGATGTTCATGTTTGGCTACAGAAAGCTGATTTCGAGGTTGATCCGAAAGCGAACAAAGGGGAGGCCTTCGAGTGCCACATCACAGTTGCGTACTCGAAGGACTTATTCGATAGACTTCAGGGGATGGATGCTCAGGGATATTTTACGAGCGCGGATTCGCTGAAGAAAACGTATAAAGATTCAATAGAAGTTTTTAGCTTTGATATAATTCCTGGTAAGAATAAACTTGATCAAAAAATCAAATTAAAATCATACAACAAAGCCCAAGGAGCCTTCATTTTTGCTAAATACTCGTCACCTGGCAAATTTGCCGAAAATGTTGGCAGCGCCAGGTCAATTGTCGTGAGATTTATGCCGTATAATATGGAAGTTACCTCAGATGCAAGTCTGGATGCCGTAACCGGTAAAATCACCACGTCAAAGGGCTAATTATGTCAGATGTCTCGGATGTAAAATTAAAACAGATTTGGGCAGAAGCTCTTTTAGATATCAAAGCTGCCGTTGGTGATGGAGCCTTTAAAACGTGGATCTCGAAGCTGGATATTGCTGGAATCGACGATATAGTGCTGAAATTAATTGCTCCATCCAATTTCATACGAGACAACGTACTTTCTAGATTTTCTAACGACATTATCAAGATCATGAACTCGTACGGCTGCCAGATTAGGACGATCAGTGTCGATGTCTACGACAAGGGAGCTGCCACCATCTCAAGTATCAGCGATAATGATACCGAGAAGATTGGTATAAAAGAGTATCAAGACATATCAGTTCTGGATAAAAGATTTACGTTCAAGAATTTTGTGATTGGAAAACCGAATGAATTCGCATACGCTGCGGCATTGAGAATTTCTGAGTCAGAAGTTCCAACATTTAATCCATTATTTTTATATGGTGGAGTCGGTCTTGGAAAGACACACCTGATGCATGCCATCGCCTGGAATACACATCATCATTTCCCAAGAAAGAAAGTAATTTATCTATCGGCGGAAAAGTTCATGTATTTATTTATTAAATCCCTACGCTTTAAGAATGCTATTTCGTTTAAGGAAATGTTCAGGACGGTCGATGCATTAATGATCGACGATGTTCAGTTTATAGGTGGTAAGGATACAACTCAGGAAGAGTTCTTCCATACGTTCAATGAGCTGGTCGATAACAATAAACAGGTCATCCTATCGGCCGATAAGTCTCCTTCCGATTTGGGAGGAGTTGAAGATAGGCTCAAATCGAGGTTAGGATGGGGGCTGGTGGCCGATATTCATCCCACTACATATGAACTTCGGCTCGGGATTTTGCAATCCAAAACCAAACAATTTAAAGCGACGGTGCCAGATAATGTTTTGGAATTTCTTGCTGGTAAGATAACATCCAATATCAGAGAACTAGAAGGGGCCCTGAATAGGATAATTGCTCATTCGACCCTAGTCGGCCGGCGGATAACTCTGGAGGTTGCTCAAGAGGTTCTGAAGGATATCCTGAGGACGAATGAGAAATTAATCACCATAGACTTCATACAAAGGAAAGTTTGCGAGTACTATGGGGTAAAGCTTTCGGACCTAACTTCGGCGAGGAGACATAAGGCTGTGACTACTGCCCGACAAATTGCTATGTATCTCTGCAAAGATTTGACGAGCAGATCTCTGCCAGATATAGGGAAAAACTTTGGAGGGAAAGATCATTCGACAGTAATTCACGCCATAAAGAAAATTAAAGATCTCATGGCTAATGACAATGCCTTTAATGCAGATCTAGAAATCCTCAAAAAATCTCTGCAAAATTGAGGAGGAATATGCAATTAAAGAGTAAGAAAAACAATTCTCAGTATTCGGATAGCTGCAATAAGGTTTTCTCGTATTGGCGGTTCAGGACGCTATACTCCATTGTGATGGGATATGCCGCCTTCTATCTTATCAGGCAAAATTTCTCGCTAGCAGTTCCGGCGATGTGCTCTGATCTGCACTACACAAAATCGGAAATCGGGATTGTGATGTCGATTGCAGCCGCTTTATACGGCTTCGGTAAGTGTTTTTTCGGGGTCATTGGAGATAGGTACAGCGCAAGATACATCATGAGCTTCGGACTCTTATGTTCGGCCTTTATGAATATATGCATGGGATTTAGTTCTCTTATCCCGGTTTTTGTCGTGTTTTGGTCACTAAATTATTGCTTCCAATCTATGGGTTATCCCCCGTGCGCAAAACTGCTAACCCATTGGTTTAGCCCGGTAGAAATCGGAACTAAATGGGCGGTATGGAATACTTCACAGCAGATGGGAAGTGCCACGATTGCCTTCACGGCACCGATAATCCTGATGTATTTTGGATGGAGATATGTCTTCTTCATTCCTGGTGCCGTCGCAATTTTAATGTCTATCCTGTTGTTCAACAGGTTGAGAGATACGCCTGAATCCCTGAAGCTGCCATCCGTAGAAAAGATGACAGGATTGGCATCGGTTGCAGAGAGTTCTAAGTGGGATCAGGAAACCGACGCAAAGTTATCGTATTTTGAGACATTGAAGGTTGTCTTAAGCAATAGGTTCGTCTGGTTTGTTGGGTTAGCTAATTTCTTTGTTTACATCTGCAGGATGACGTTTTTGAACTGGGGCCCAACGTTCTTGCTCGAATTGAAGGGGAGTTCGTCGACGGGAGCTGGTCTACAGATGGTGGCCTTCGATTTGGCCGGAATGTGTGGAGGATTGTTTGCCGGTTACCTGTCCGATACAGTTTTTAAGGGACGCCGCGGGCCAGTTTCTTCCCTTTATATGCTCATTTTTGCGCTTCTAGTCACATTATTGTGGATTTCACCAAAAGACTCACCAATCCTAAGTTCAGCATGTATGTTGCTCGTTGGGTTTCTAATAACAGGACCGCAAATCCTAATTGGTGTTGCCGCAACCGATTTTTCCGCCAAAAAGATGGCGGCGACTGCCTCTGGGTTCACGGGGACACTAGGCTATGTCGGGACGGCGGTTGCTGGCTTTGGGACCGGATACTTGGCCGATAGCTACGGCTGGGAAATCGTTTTCTGTGCGATCATTGGTTCTGCCATAGCTAGTGCCATTTTTTTGATCTTGACGTGGAATAAGCGATCTGAGGTATTGAGCCGAGCCAATGAGAATGGCAATCAGAAATAGGATAAAAACGCCAACCTCGATAAAATAAAACGTTTTTTGTCTGAATCTATGGTATTTATTCTGCATAGAAC
>JAITFF010000018.1 GCA_031281515.1 Holosporales bacterium
CGAATTGCTGCTGCATTCGGGAAGATGCATAAATCCATCGCCGGCAAGAAAAATGATTTCAAAGATGAGCAACAGGAGACTGATCTAAAGAATTACGGGAAGATAGTTCACGTTGAGCTGGATAATCCACAGTCGACGATATTGATCGCGCTTCCTGGCATTTCGAGGGCGTCTGACAAGAAATTTGCCGTAAGATTGGCAAATTTGGTCTTCGGTGGCTGCGGATTTAGCTCGAGACTTCTGAAACGGCTACGTGACGTGGATGGATTGGTCTATAGGATCCATACCGCCATCGTCGATAAAGATCTTCAGTCGTATGTAAACGTTTCCGCCAAAACACGCCCAGAAAACACAGCGAATGCTATAAAAGCCATAAAGGAAGAGTGCAAAACTTTGCTCGAAAAGGGGGTAAATCAGAATGAACTTGATGCGGTTAAAACGTACGTTTATGCCACGGGGGACTTAGTTTCAAATGCGGATAAGGTTCAATTCGTTAGTCGCTGTAGAACGGACAATGTACCACTCGAAGATGTAAATGGTTATCTTGGTGGCTTCTTCAATCCTACGCTTGATGATGTAAATACCGCGTTAAAAGAAGTTTTTGATCCGGAGAAAATGGTGATTGCTGGTTGTGGAAAATCTGGTCGGGAGGAGGTACCCATCAAACCTAATGACAAAAAAAAAATAAATGAGGAGGAGAAAAAATGATGAGGTTATTTTTTTGCATTGCCGTCCTCTGCGCGTTTTTTGTACGGAATGTTTTTTCGGGAGAAGAAAATAAGGTTGAGGAGCAGGTCTCTGAACTGACACCTCTCGAAATCGAGGAAGAAGCTCTGGAAAATGGGTTGAGAGTAATAGTCGTCCATACAAATACCAAGGCTTCGATCGTTTGCGGTGTACTATATTTCGTCGGATTTGGCGATGAACCTAGAAACCTCGTCGGGATATCGCACTTTACTGAACATATGATGTTCGGTGGGACGACTAATCTCAGCAGCAAAGGCCTCAAGGAAATTATCGAGAAATATAATAAGAATTCGAACGCTTTTACGACGAACGATATAACGTTCTATCATCATCAGTGTCGGAAACAGTTTCTGGATGTTAATTTGAAAATTGAGGCCGATAGGATGCAAAACTTGCTGCTCGATGAGGACTACATAGAAAGGGAACGCAAAGTAATCATCGAAGAACGCAAGATGCGAGTAGAAGCTGATCCTCGTCAGAAGTATATGTATGAATCCGCCTTTAAGATACTGTATTTGTATTCAACGTATTCATATCCAGGGATCGGATATATAGATCAAATTATGGCATGCGATAAATCAGCTATTGAGGCACACTATAAAAAATTCTACACTCCAAACAATGCGGCTGTAATCATCGTCGGAGATATAACTCTAAAGGAGGCCGTAGAAAAGGTTAATAAATATTTCGGAAGCATTAAAAAGCGTGGAGAAAACGCCAAAAGGGACAGGATTATTGACCCAAAGAATACTGGATTGACGTATACCATGAATCATGAATCGGAGCAGATTCAAATGCATGATCTGGATACGATCTATCACGTAAACCGGGATTTGATCGATTCGATGAAAAATATCCTTATCGTTGAAATGGTATCGAATTTGCTGGCTGCCAGGGGAGATTCCGTATTGGCTCAGCATCTGGTTGATAAGAAGGAATTGGCCTACGTCATTGGATCATATGTCGATAACAGGGCCTTTGACAAGGGACGTCTCAGTATATCAATGATTTTGAGGGATGGAAAGTATGTGAAAGCTGCCGATGAAGAGATGACCAAGGTAATCAATGATTTTGCAGACAAGTATCTCACAGCCGAATTGGTTGAAAAAGAAAAGATTAAAATGCTGGACCAAATCGAAATGATGAAAGATGATCCGGATGCTCTCATGCAATTAGTCGTCCTAAACATCGGGAATGGTTATAATCTTTTGGATATAAAAAACATCAAAAAGATAATCAAGAGCATCACCATCGATGACGTTAGGAGTATAGCGAAAGAGATCCTTCAAAAGCAAAATAGAATATTACAAATCTATAGCCATCCGACAACAGCCCCACGAAATGATAAGTTCTTTTGAGGATGGGATGAGTGTATAATGGCGGTCTGGGAGCTGAAGTAGCTCAGCTGGTAGAGCAACTGATTCGTAATCAGTAGGTCGGAGGTTCGAGTCCTCTCTTCAGCACCATCTCGATTTTTATGATCTTTTTCTTGCCGACTGATATGAGGCTGTCTTTGTCGATGATTTGCCTGTAAGAAGTCGCGGTAACTCCGCCTATCTTAACTCCTCCTCCGTCGATCAATCTTTTGGATGCCGTCTTGCTTTCGGTAAAATGCGCCAGCACCAAGATATCTTCTAATGGCATTGGAACCTCCAATTTCAAGGTATCATGTCCACCAGAATCGAATGTTCCAGCGGCTACTGATTTAATTCCAGCTAAATCTGTGTTCGGATGAACGAATGACGTTATTGAGTC
>JAITFF010000023.1 GCA_031281515.1 Holosporales bacterium
AGATCGAGCAAACTTACTAGGGTCTTGGCGCGATCGGCCATATCCTGCGGAACTCCGGTTATTTTCGCGAGTCTGATGAGTGTTTCTTTCGCGAGATCATTCTTCCCGTACTTAACGTAACAGAAGGCTAGGGTCTCGAGGGCCAACATCCCCCACGAACAGTCGAGATACTTTTTCTCCGATAGGGTGGCGATGAATCCATCCAATTCCTGGGAGATCTCCTTGGCGGATAGGAGGTCTAGACTCGCACCGACATACATTATGTACGCAAATTCTCGGAAAGTGCTGTCGACCTTACTGTCTTCTGCGATTTGCCTGTACTGAGAAATCGCCATTCTATCATTCTTTGATCTTAGGATCGATGCATACACAAGTTTCGCGAGAGTTTTGTATGGCTCCCTGGATGAGGCGGAAAGCTCCCTGAGCTGAGGAAGCACCTGCTCCGCATTTCCGGACGAAAGGAGGTTCTGAACCATTGAGAATTTTTGGGAGACAGCTTCTCGCTCTGCCAAATCTTGTCGAAGCCACATATTATAGACTCCGACCGAAACCAGCAGAATGCCGACAGCATAAGATACAATCTTTCCGTATCTATTCCAAATGGCCAGCCATTTTTCGCTGCGAATTTCCTCTTCGATACTATCAACGAAACTGTCGAATCCGGAAGATCCCCCACAGCCCCTATCGCAATCTTTTTTATCCAAACCGACGCACCGAAATCACGGTGAACACCCTCAAAATACTACAACAAAACCACTAGTAGAGGAAAGGGAAATAGTTTCGTATGAGCTCACATGATCTGAAACGATGGCTACATTTCCTCGAATTCTAGATTCCACGTTGCTTTTCCGAAATTATCCGATTTGCATTTGAAGTTTATGAGAATCATCTCAAAGATTGGACGGAATGTTATAAATCCGTCCCCGATCTCCAACGAATCATCGACGTATTGCATGGCCGGATTGTCCGTGCCATATTGCCTGACCTCAATTAATGATGAGATTTTAAAGCCATTGCCGATCTTGAGTAGAGAGATATCCGGAATGTCTTGCGTTTCTACGCAGCATCTTTGCTTAATTTCGTCTTGTTGTCCAGGGATCGGTTCCAGATTGAGATTTCTCGGAATGTCAAATCTGTTGATCGGGGACAGGGTTTGAGTGGCGTTCCTCGAAATAAGGACAACTTCCTTATCCGACTCGATTTTCAATGTAAATAGTTTGTTCATAATTCTTTTTTCCTCCTTTTTAAAACGATTACTACCTTTGATTAACTGATTATTAAACATTTTTACCTATCCTAACACTGACGACAGCCTTATTTTTGCGGCGAATTCAAGTGAACAACGAATTTTTACGCAGACTGTGCGTAGTTTCGTGCTCCATCGCAATCTGGACTTCCTCAGGCCAATCTGCGAGTTTACTTAGAGAAATCCATAGTAATGATCCGAAATCACTTGAGTTATCTCAGTGGTTGGAGCAACTTGATCCCATAAAAACGAAGGTCGTCGTCATTTGCGAGGCGGATGGGAAGACCCAGCTCTTTGCCATCGGTAATATAGGTACCATACTGGAAGACAGGCTAGGTAACCCTCTGTCGCAATATGCCGACCTTTTCGTTGGTATTTCGGCTGGAACTTACCTTGCATCTGGGGCGGCTCGCGGCATTCCTCAACGCGAAATCGTCGACCTATTCCAGAACTTTCCCAGCAGCATGACGATCCCGGCCAGCATCGGGTGTTGTTGTTCCACAACAAAACGCCTAAGGGATCTAGCTAATGCCTATGTAACCGGAAAGATGCCAGGCTCGGAGGACGAATCGCTGGAAAACACATACGATGCGTTTAAGAATCCAGCGGATTTCAAGACCATACTCCGCGACATAATGAGAGGAGGCCCAGCCACCCCGCTACTCGATTGTACATCATCTCAAAGCACAGATCCAGCAGAAAGAATAATTTCCTCCATGAAAGAACGAGATTTGGCTGCAAAATATAACTACGCCAAGCTTTGTTGGTCGAATGTCCTTGATATCGTGAAGGTGGTCTCCGATGTGGCCCCGAAGATCAGAGAAATTTGCGAAGATAGCGGAGATGACCAGGAAAATTTCAATACGGAGGACCAAGCTGATGATGGGGATGGTACCGCCTCTGAATCGGAATCTGAGGCCCGTTCCACGTCTAGTCGGCATCCACGAGTAGTCCGAGTACCAGCTTCCGTGGACCGGAGCTTTCGCCATACTGTTTTCATAAGACTAAATGCTGATACCACGGGTGATCGCGTAACTTCCATCCATCCTACTGTAACCAGGAACCCATCTTCCGCTGAGGTATCATTCAATTTTAAGATACCTGTCATTTCGTATCCAGGAAATGATCTGCCATTTACTGTAATCAAATCATGGATTACGGCCCGTACTGAGACCATCTTTACCGATGAACAAAGCGAAAGTACGCTGGTTATGAACGCTCTCGTCGGATTTCTCAATGAAAGATGGTCTTTAATGCACTCAGTTCCTGTATAGTCACCGACTAAAATCTAATTGTTGTGATTTTTGTTTCACTGTGTTATCATGCTAACACAGTGTTACGCTCAGATTGAGCTAAGGAATTAATTTACTTAGATAAGGTGAAAAGCTTATTTGATGCGATACTGAAGCTCGAAAATGTTGATGAAGTGGAAAAATTCTTCGTTGATCTTTGCACATTGCAGGAACTTAGAATTTTGAAAGAGCGCTGGGAGGTTTGCCAGTTGCTTAATTCTGGGCAGTTTTCCTACCGTGAAATCAGTGAAAAAACTGGAGCCAGTACGACGACCGTAACCAGGGTCGCCAGATTTCTCAAGGACGAGCCATTTAAGGGATACAGATGTGTGCTGGATAAAATAGAGAGAGAATCCAATGGCGGGTAAAGGACTTTTTTTTGCAATAATCAGCGGAATTACGTTGGTGATATTGAGTATATTCTTCGTGAAAAATGAAATCAATCGTAGCGGGCATTATAAGGTTACGATCTGTAAGGTCATAGAGCACGAAGCGATCAATGCAGTATCAGATGGCATTCAGCATGAACTCAGGGAGGATCCGGATTTTGAGTTCGAGATTAGTACATGTCAAGGAAACCATGGTGTCGCTTCTCAGGCTGTTTCCAAGGCTGCAAGTGACGGTACCGAAGTTCTCGTGACGATCGGTACAACTCCAACTCAGGCTGCTTTCAAACTAGCCAAATGTGGTAAATTGAGGTTAGTTTTTAGTTCGGTAACCAATCCGAGGGACATCTCGGCTTCATTTGCCTCCTCGAATACGACTGGAGTTTCAAATTTTATCCCACTTAAACCTCAGATTGAGCTATTTAAGAGAATTCAACCGAATTTAATGAAGCTTGGGATAATTTATAATTCGAGTGAATCCAATTCGGTCGCGATCGTTAACGCATTACAACCAGTCCTGCAGGAAATGGGGATAACTCTCGTTACCAGATGTATCCAAAAATCATCCGATCTTCCGCAGGCCGTGAATTCTATAGTCGGTGATGTTGATGCCATCTTCGTTAGTAACGATAATACGGTGCTAGCTGGAATTTCGCTCATTATCAAGGTATGTAATCTGCATAAGATACCGGTGTATGTGAGCGATACTGATCAGGTCGAAAAGGGCTGCCTCGCCGCCCTCGGGCCGAATCAATTTGATATTGGCCGTCAGACTGGGATTATGATAAGGAAAATAAAGGACGGAACCGATATAAATGATATTAAAATTGAGTATCCAAAAACGAATGAGTTATTTATTAATTTGAAGGCCGCGAAAGTCGTTGAAATAGACATCCCGGACGATCTCATAAATAGTGCCAACAAAGTATTCGGAGCTGATCGAAAGAAATGATTGCCATGCAGGAAATTTTAACGAGTATCGATGTCGGGTTAATATTTGGTGTCGTCTCGATCGGGATATACCTGACCTTCAGGACTATAAATTTTGCTGACCTAACTTGTGATGGAAGTTTCGCCCTCGGATCCGCCGTTTCGGCGACCCTTATTGTCAATGGAGTAAATCCATATCTGGCCTCGGTAGTATCCCTCGTATCCGGTGGAGCTGCCGGATTCTTGACTGGCATCCTGAATATTAAGTTTAAAATAGCAGATTTGTTGGCAGGGATTATTGTCGCGTTCATGTTATATTCGGTGAATCTCAGGATAATGAATAATGCGCCGAATATAACTCTCGCCGATGAGGGGGTGCTTTTTCCCGGTACGAACACGTCTCTCGCTATATTTACTATAATATTATTTCTAGTATTAATTATAGTTTATCTATTATTTAGTCGTTTCGGATTAAAGCTTAGAGCCGTCGGGTATAACAGGCAATTTGCCGTAATATCTGGGATTAACACCAATTTAATGACGATCGCTGGCGTTTCCATCAGCAACGCGTTAATTGCTCTTGGTGGAAGTTTGTTTAGCCAATATCAAGGGTTCTGCGATATTTCTCAGGGGTTTGGAAGCCTTGTCATCGGACTGACGTCAGTCATCATCGGAGAAAAGATATTTTCATTCAGAAAAGAACCGCTCATTATAGTATCGTGCGTTTTCGGATCGATTTTATACAGAGTTTTTATAAATGTGGCCCTACATGGGAGTACGTTCGGAATAGGGACTCAGGATCTGAATCTGTTAACTGGTTTCATGACGATTGGGGCACTGTTGATAAGGAAAAGGTGCAGGAATGCTTGAATTAAAAGACGTATCTGTCGGGAATATCCTGCGCGGGTTAAATATGGTGATCGGACGTGGAGAATATGTGTTGATTACCGGAGAAAATGGTGCCGGGAAAACTACTTTATTCAATACGATTTCTGGCATAATCAAGCCAGATTCGGGCCGCATTATACTGAGTGGCATGGATATAACCGAACTTCCGCCACATAAAAGGTCGGTGTGGATCTCCAGTGTTTTACAGGACCCGAGGATCGGAACAATCGGCGAGATGACGATCGCCGAAAATTTATATTTGGCCTCCATGAGGCGGAATTCCATGAAACGCAATGATATCGCTTTTTTTAAGGACAAACTCAGTGTCTTGGAAATGAATTTGGAAGATAGATTGAATGAAAAGGTCAGAAATCTTTCCGGAGGGCAAAGGCAGGCCCTAAGTCTCGTTATGGCGACGATTGCAGACTATGAGCTGCTATTACTCGATGAAATCACCGCCTCTCTCGATCCAAAAAATTCTAGCACCATAATGAATCTGGTAAATAAAATTGATCGTGACAAGGGCAAAACATGCCTCGCAATAACTCACGATACCGACCGTATCGAGTCATTCAGAGGGGGCAGATTGAGCCTTAGCAATGGGGAGGTGGTAAAATCCTAGAATCGTCATCCTTATTGCCATATTTTTCCTTGCTTTGAAGAATCGATCTTAGATCATTTTCTGAGAACCATTCGTTTCGGATGATATAGTTTGCCATCCAGGTCACTAGTCCACAGTTCCACCTGATCTTATTGAAGTCGATATTACAGTGTTTGCATCCTATCGATCTGATCCAGGTTAGGCCGGCAGATCTCAGAACTACCGCCCTTCTGATAATATTTGCCCTGATCCTCCGTCTTAACAACATATCGAGATCACGGTAAATATCCTGACGATAATCGTATCGGAAATATGAAGTCCATCCAACGATGACTTGATTTAATTCTGATATCATAGTTTTTAAACTTCGAAATACTGATCTATTGGTTAATTTTCTGATTTTATACTTCAAAGCATCAATATTTTCTTGGAGGGCAGTGACCCTCCCATTTCCATCGATATTATAACCCAGGAAATCCGAATCTTGAACTTGACAGGCCTTAGTTTTTCGTTCATTACATTTCAGTTTCAGCTTCTGCGCGAGATATTTTTCGATCGATTGTAAAACTCTATCGGCAGCCTTTTGGCTTTTGGTATAAATTTTTATATCGTCGGCATATCTGCAAAATTTGTGTCCCCTTTGTTCGAGCAAAACATCGACCTCGTGTAACATTAGATTTGAGAGTAGGGGAGATAATGATCCCCCCTGATACACCCCGCTTAAGCGTTCGATGTATACGTCATACCTCCACATCCCAGCCTGTAAGAATCGTCGCACAATTTTTAACACCCTTTTATCGTGTACGATCCTAGATAATTTATACATCACTTTGTCATGATGAATATTATCGAAAAACTTTTCGATATCTATATCGGCTACATATTTATATCCATTTAATATGTAATTTCTGGCTAATTGTATTGCGTCCAGGGCACTCCTGTTCCTTCTGAAACCGAAGCTGTAATTGCTGAACATTTTATCTATCGGATCACAAATTACCTGAAAAATTGCGTTTTGAACGAGACGATCGATGACACTCAGAACCCCGATACATCTAATTCCCCCTTTCCGTGGCTTTGGAATATAGATTCCTTTGACGGGGCGTGGAACATATGTTCCATCCAGAAGGGAATTTATAAGGTTGTCCTTATTTGCTTTGAGCCAATCCTTCATGGCGCCAATGGAGATGTTGTCTACTCCAGGAATTCCTCGATTTCTGTAAACCTTTTTGTAGGCAGCGTTCAGGTTATCCCGTCCACAGATAACCTCCATCAGGTCAGGAATCGAAATATCGAATTGGCAAGCCGGTTTTTCCGTAACTTGCTCCTCTTCATGAAATGTATTACCAATTGAATACGTCAATTGAGCAATTCACGTAGGTTTTTCGAATCATTTTTCTGCAAAAAGAAAAACACGATTGCCAATTCTTTTTGGTATTTCATCAAAAATGGCGCATTCCAGGCGTGGGAATTACTTCCTTTTCATTACGACATCTCTGGACGACGGTACTAAATCTACTGCTCCTGTTGCTACGTTTGGACTTCGGGATTACGTCTCCCTTGCTAACTTCCCCTGATATACAACAACTCATGCAGCCTCTTATCTAGTTCCTGTCCGTTACCGCCAATCCATATTAGGAGCAATGGTTCGCTCCAAAAACGCCCATTGCGACGCCAAATTTTAAGCCAGGAATGAGAACATACAGCAACGAAACACCAACTTCACATTGTAGATCAAAATAAAGTATCTTGCAAAGCGTCCTTCAGCGCACTGGATTGGGATACCCAGTTTTGCAGGTTTGGAAAATCTAATGATACAAGTAGCTCTGATACCAACTACGAAACTTAGGTTATACTAATCCGGCATGTCCTGAGGATTCAGTAATTTTTCGATATAAGTTTTAAGTTTTTCAAATTCACGTGTCGAATTATAAAACCAGTCAGTTGACCAGATTCTGTAAATGCGCCAACCTAATCCCTCCAATACCTGCTGCCGAATTACATCGCGTTCTCTGGCCGATTTTGATGAATGATATGTGGCGCCGTCACACTCTACTCCTACAAGATAACCATACTGATATTTCGGATGTTTTACCCCAAGGTCGATTCGATATCCGGCTACACCGACTTGCGGATGTACTTCGTAGCCGATGCTTTCCAGTCTTTCTTTTACGAACATTTCAAAGTCACTGTCGAGATCATGGCGAGTCTCTTCACCAGCGTCAATTACTCCCGTAAAAGCGTAAATCAGGAAGTTTTTTAACGCTTTGGCGCCCTGTGATGAGTTTTCGGAAATTTTGATATCTTCTGGCTTAAGCGACGTAAATATTACCATATTTTTCTTGGCACGCGTAAATAATACGTTTAAGCGCCTATGTCCATGAGCACTATTAATTGGCCCAAAGCGCTGCATTACGACACCGTCCTTATCCGGACCATAGACGGTTGATATAAAAATTGCGTCACGCTCATCTCCCTGGACACTTTCTAGATTTTTCACAAAGAACGACTCAAGGGTTGACTGCCACTTTGTCCTGTATTTGTGTGCGTGCGGATGCTCAACAAAAGCACGATCCATTTCCATTTCAATTAACTCCTTTTGTACTTGATTCATGGTAGCAATACCCAAACTGCGATCAGGATGTTTTCGCATAAAATCCAGAGCAGCTTTTACAATGGCTTGCACTTCATCCATATTAGATTTCGCAGCATAACAACCACCGACATATTCCAGCTTTATTCCGAGCTCATGGGGATTTTTGATTGGAGATGGGAACAAAACAAGGCCGTCGTCGTAGAAGTGGCGGTTTGAAAAAGCTATCAGGCTTTCATGTCTGGAGCGGTAGTGACGATTTAAAATGCGAGGCGGCCTGAAAGATGATAGCGCCAGATCCATAACGGCTTCGGACGTGAAATCTTCCTCTTCTTCTGTATCGCCGTCCATACCACCAAATTGGAAAAAGGATGTGGGGGGTAATTGCTGCTGATCTCCAACAACTACGATTTGTTTTGCGCGTGAAATACCACCTAATGCGTTTTCAAGTCGCATCTGAGATGCTTCATCGATAATTATAAGATCGAACATCGTTTTTTTGGGATCAAGATATTGGGCAACAGTCAGTGGAGACATCAGGAAACACGGTTTTATCGCTTGAATAGATAAGCCTGCGCGTTCCATCAGATGTCTGATTGAAATATGACCACGTCGTTTGCTGAGTTCATTGCGAATTAGCGCCCCCTCCGTCCACCCACTTTTCCTGCCGTTACCGATACCTGGGAGTGGACGCGCCTCACTTAGTATATTGCTAAGTCGTTGTTTTTGCAGTAATAATATTTCGCTATCTAATTCTTTGATTCGCGTACGAGCTTTATCTAATTCCAACCCTTTTGCAGATGATAACTTTGGATAGCGGTTATAAATTTCACAAGCTATGTTGCGGTATATCATGTATTCAAAGGCCAACGGTAGTGTCGTGAAATCCAATTTTTCCCTATCATATACAGCTAGTAGTACACCTTTCAGATCTAAATTTGTCTTTGCGAGACGAGAATTAAATTCTATATAGCTGCCGAGACTGTCGGATTTTTCCAATGCCGTTGCAAATAAAGATAAAAAATCACCGTATGATACGTTTTCCCAATTATCAACGCCAAACCGAACAGACAAACATAGAGATAACTGCCCACAAGACTTGGTGAAGAGGTCCTTGAGAACTATTTGCTGATTTTTGACTAACAGTCTGCCTTCAATAAATTCTTGCCAAGTTCTTACAAAATCATCATGGAAAAATCTGCTAAGATTACTAGCAACCTCCGGAACTGCTAGACAATTTTTGATAAATTCTACGGTGCGTTCGATGTATTGAATGTCTGTATTAACGTCAGCATAAAGGTTCCCCATGGCCACCCTCGCGGCTGTGTTGTTTTTGATGGCATCTTCTGTTTCCGCAATTTTCTGCAGATTCGGTAGGTCCACCACTATTTCCGCAAAAGTCACGCTCTTGGAAGCGGCTATATTCTGGAGCGTATTCTTTACGCCACTGAGCCTTGCTATCCTATCCTTGAAATCATCGAAGCAGTTCTCAATTGGCATATCTAATGTTGAACTTTTAATGGCGGCGATTTCAGCCTTTAGCGTGGCAAAACTGCTGTGTTTGGTAATGTTCCTGACTGAATCCAGCTCCTCTATACTGGCCGTTAAAATCCACTGACAGATGTTTCGCGCGAATTCGTCTTTTGCTGCGTAACGTTCGCGGATACCGGTTGCCCATTTATTGATTTTAATCAGTTTTTCAAAATCGGTGTCAATACCATTGAAAGAGGAGCCGCAGATCATCTGTAGCTGCACATCCCGTTCAATCTTCTGTTGTTCTTCTTTAATATCAGCGATTTCTCGAAGTATTTCGACGGCCGCGTGAACATTAAACTTGGTTTTGCATTTGGACGCCGCAGCAAGAAATTTCTTCGCTTTTTGGTAAGCAGGAGTTAAAAGAGCAAAAAGTCCGGCGTTGGTGAGGGCTATAATATGTGAGCGGATCTCCTGCGGTTGCCCCATTATTGAGAAATCATAATTTGCTTTATGTTCATCAATGAAATCACGAACACGTTTTTGTATACCTGCGGCATTTTTTAGGCGCTCCGTATTGATTTCTTCCATGATGTCTTCTGTTTTAGTTATCAGATAAGTTCTAGGAACAGAGGTAACGCAATCTAAAATTTCCATCAGTATGTGGACTTTTTCTACATCATCATTTTTCGAAATACCAAAACGTTTCCCAATTTCCAGCAATTTGTCGCAAAGTTCCAATTCCTCCTTCAGATTTCTAATCTGTAATTCGATACCGGAAACCGCGAGACTATCACATTTCAATTCTTCTGCAGACATAATCTGCGCTTCAATATCGCTGATCAGAGCAGTAGATGCCGAAATGTCCTTTAAGGTACGAATTTCTTTTTGCGCCGACCTGTAGATTTGAATATTTTCTACAAACTTCAAGAGAGCGTCGATATTTTCTCGGCTATCAAGCTTAGCGATTACTTCCAAATTGATGTTATCAGTAGCCGCATTGACCAGGATTTCCGTCTCGTTTAAAAATCTATCAAAATCACGAACAGAGTAATCTACAGATAAACCAAAATGCTCTGAGAAATATGTGAAGGCACTTTTCGTTTTTTCAAACTGCTCTTTTAAGTTGGCAACCAGTTGTTTTAATTCGTCCAGTTGAAATGGATTAAGGCCTGTATTGCCGACAAAATCCCATGGATGATGTCCGTTGATTGCCGCTTTGTCAATTTCTTCCTTGAGTAAAACGATACTTTTCAGATCATCCGTGTGTTCCATCAATTCACTTTCTGTCAGATCAACCTGTTCAAAAGGAAGCTTGATTTGCCGGATCGTAGAAAATAAATCACCAATGTGATCTTTGCGTAATTGCGCCGCCCATAGATACTCATGAATCGTTTTACCTTGACACCCAAATGGAGAATTAAGTGCGTCTATATATTCGGTAATACAATTTTTATGACGTTTGAATTCACGAAGTTTGGAATCCAGATTCCAGTCATCGCTTTTACAAAAATATATGTCCAATCGTTCCTTGATAGATTTTAATACTTCAATTTTTTTTGCTTTTGTCGAATGAATCGCCAGACAGTAGGGGCCTAAATTTGCTTTGCTGAGACGCTCATACACAACGTTGAGAGCCGCCATCTTTTCTGCCAAAAACAATACAGTCTTCCCCTTAGCCAAAGCGCAGGCGATAATATTGGTGATCGTTTGAGATTTTCCAGTTCCGGGAGGGCCTGTAATAGCGAGATTTTTACCCTTCATCACGTCTACTATGGCGCTGTGCTGGGAAGCATCTGCCGATGTAATTAATATCGGAACGATCTCTTCCACCTCCGGTGTATCAATATCATAATCCTCTGCGTAACCGGTATCGGTCGACTCTTCCGATCCAGCGAATAGGTGTTGTACGATTTTATTATCTGGAATTCCAACTCCATTCTGCCACTTTTTTTCACTCAAATCGTGGAACATCACCAACCTAGAAAAGCCGAATCGACCTATGGTGATAAAACGTTTAACGCACCATTTTTCTTTTTGGGGGACCTGCGCGTCTCTGATTAGATCGGCAATTTTAGCCATATAACATTCCGGCATTTCCTCTTCGATTAGCTCCGGGAGTTTCATTCCAAAATCTGCCTTGAGACGCTCCGACAAAGACAAATTGATTTCAGGATCTTCACCTGTGGCCTGCACACGATATGTGTAACCACTTCTAGATTGCTTTCTCTCAATTTCAAGTTGCAGTAGCAAAAGTGGTGAAACGCACGGCCTGTCGGAATTTTCGGATTCATACCATTGCAAAAAGCCGAAAGCAGAGTAAAGGGTATTTACTCCAGTTTCTTCGATATCGGAATGAATGTAGGAAACTAACCCGTTAAGTTTCCTAGACATTTCCTCTGGAGTTAGGAGGCTTTGAATGAATTTTCCATCACGTTGTGTGATTTTTTCTTGATTCTCAGGTGTGGGATTGGGCATCTCATAGCTGGGATTCAATCCGAATTTCATCGCGATTTCCACATTGGTCATGCTTTTCCGCTCTTTCCAAATGGGCAAATTTAATACTTCGCGAATTCTGTTCTTTAGACCGCGCTCAATCAGTTTGATTTTATCCAGAGCACCCTCTTCATCCTCTTTGATGGATTTAATTGCTTCTATATACTCTAGGTCCGTTAACTTAGCCTGCTCCAGATGACTGATGAAAGTGTGCGTTTGCTCATCAGATGGAATTTGGCTCTCTTCCGGCAAGGCTAGAAAAGTGAAAGTTTCTCCCTCAAGAAACTTTTCGTAAAGGAAATCCGGTAACTCGTTGATTATCCGGATGTGCTGATGAGAGCGCTCGCTATGACTGAACGATATCAAGGCATTTCTTCTGCTCATATCCAAAAGCTTGCACCGATATTTCTCAACGCATTCTTTCACGAACGAATTCACGCTTTCATTTTGAGTTTGTATTTGAGCCACTTTAGTCATTTTTTTAGCAGCAACCATACTTCGATGCACAAAACTTCGTTATTCTACTCATAACGGCCTCTCGGGCTGGAGAATACTGAAAATTTTTGCAATTCTCAAGTTATATAAATTTAGACAAAATGGAGTTATTTTAGTTCTTATGATCTATAATTAAATTAGCTTTCTTCGTACAATCAGACAATATCTCTGTGCTGCCGCCGCAAAATAAGCAACATTCTTACAATACTTTACAGTTATCCCTCTCCACTGTTTCATCTTTATGAGTTTATTAGACTTCATTCAGAATTAGATTAGCTCCATGCCAATTTAGAATTATAAAAAAAAACTTCTTACAATCAGCGAATCTCGAGGGTTTGAAGTGATGCTGATACGACCCTCAGGTTAACAAAAAAAAATTTAGCCGCCGAAGCGGCTAGATAATTTTTTATGTTTTTTTTCTCAAATTCAGCCTGGAGGAGCAGAATTAACTGAAGAGATATGTGAAGCCAACTTTGATCTTTAGAGATTGAACCTTAATTTCATGAGTTTCACCGAGGCGACTAACGTCGACTAGTGAATTAGACTCGTAGGCAGGAGTATCCACTGTTAGCGTACAGCTCGGTACCAAAGTCGCGCATACATCGAAGGAAACATTTTTAGATATCTTAATGCCTCCGCCAATTCCCAAGCCAAACAAGATCTTTGACTTGTTCTTTTTGAAAATAACGCTGTTTGCTTGGCTGTTAGCGGTATTTGCATCTGCTCCATCTACAGTCACGTCCCTCAGAATATAATCTGCGGTTTTCACCACTCCGTCGACGTTGAAGTTTCCGGATCTCGTTGGGTTCTTCCCAGCAAAGGCTTTAATAGCTTCTTCGCTGCGATCGAAATTTATGACGAATCTAGAGTAACCTAACTCCAACGGGAAATACAATCTGCAGTTTCCGAGGGTGAATCCTGGTGCAAACCTCAAACCAAATGTGTAGTTCTGTTTTACACTGATATTGCTATCAGGCCTGACGAGATTTGTATCATATTTGTAATGCTCCCCAAATTGATCGAAAGTCTTGGATTCCACGGAATCGGTGGCTTTAATCCCACATTTTCCTGTTGAAAATTCCCCGAAAATGCCCACCGAGAAGAGGAACTTGTTACAGGATTTA
>JAITFF010000034.1 GCA_031281515.1 Holosporales bacterium
AAGTGTGAACTATATTTGTTAGGAGGTAATTAACCTCAGTTTCACATAAGAACGTTGTTTTTTGTAAGATTGTTAAGAGCAGCAAATCCAACTGAAGGTTTCTTAGGTAAAAATTGATATGTAGTAAAGTATCGGAAGAACCACCCTGTACTTGTTTTACCTCTCTTAGCTATACCTTTAAATACTTTGTTTCTACTGATTCTAAAGTCATACGTACTCTATGCGTTCCGCTCCCGTTTTTCTAGGGTTTTTCTCGGTCCTTATACGAAACTCAGGTTAATATAAGTTCTTTACAGCTAATTAAAATTATACGGATCAATGTCGATTATAATTTTAATACATTTCGGAATGCGGATCGACGAAACCCACTCCCGGATGTAGTCCTGCAGGCGGCTTGATGACGTCACGATGAGTCTGAGCCGATACCGAGAACGCATCTTAAAGATTACTGGTTGAAGAGGGCCAATGATCTTAACATCCCGGCGGCGCGGAGCTTTGAGCGCCAACTCTCTCGCGAAATCGGATACCTCTTTTTCTGTGAGCGCCGACATCGTGATACTCGCCATATTCCAGAACGGTGGCATTTTGAGGAGCTGTCTGTTTCTGATTTCCGAGGCATACATCCTCTCCGTGTCGTTATTTTTAACGATCTTCATTAGATCATCGTTCGGACAGAATGTCTGGATAATCACTTCTGATCCGAATTCACCGGTCCTTCCGGCTCGCCCAGAAACCTGGTATAACAGCTGACACGCCCTCTCGAGAGACCTGAAATCTTCTCCGTACAACATCGCATCGATACAGGTTACAACGACGAGATTTAGGGCGTCAAAATTGTGTCCCTTCGCGACGATCTGAGTCCCCAATATTATATCGACATTCATTCTTGTTATTTCTTCTATGGCTTTCGCGATTTTATTAGGCGTATTCATCGTATCACTTGATAGAACTAGTATCCTCGCCTCTGGAAATAATTTTTTGCATTCCTCATGAGCCTTTTCGACGCCAATTCCAATACCGATCAGATTTGTCGAACCGCATTCCTCACAGCTATTCCTCACGTATGTCCTATGACCGCAACAATGGCAGACAAAGTCTGAGGTGTCCTGGTGATAACAGAGCCACGTAGAGCATCCTGGACAAGTTATCTTCCAACCACATGATTTGCACAATACCTTAGGAGTATGCCCCCTCCGATTCACGAAGACTAGTGCCTGCCTTTTAGCCCGTAAACATTCAAATATTTTTTCGGCGGCGTAATTGCTCAGGCAGCCGTTGAGTTTTTCTTTTCTTAAATCATGAATCGTTACTTCTGGTAATTTAGCATTTTCAAAGTATCTCGAACTCAGTTTGATATACTCATATTTCCCGATTTTTGCGTTATTATATGATTCAACGGATGGTGTAGCCGATGAGAGAATGACCGGTATTTTTAGGCATTGGCCGAGATAAACCGCCATATCCCTTGCATTATACATTGTCGTTTCGTCTTGCTTAAATGAGGAATCGTGCTCTTCGTCGACGATGATGATTCCAAGATTCTGGAAAGGGATAAATAGCGCAGATCTTGCCCCGACGACGGCGATCGGTTCTCCGCTAATAGCCATCCTCCAGATGCGTAATTTTTTGGACTTTGAAATGGAATTATGCCAGATGAATACCTCAATTCCTATCCTTGCCGCGACTTTTTTTGCTAACTCACCAGATAGGGCGACTTCCGGGACGAGGATCAAGATCTGCCGTTCAGCCCTTGATACGAATAGCCTATTTCTAGCCACCTCGAGGAAAACCTCCGTCTTTCCAGATCCGGTAATTCCATGAAGCAGGAAAGTCTTGAATCCATCCGATGATAATTGAATTATTTTTTCGACGGCGTTTTGCTGAGGGATGTTCAGTTTTACTTCAGTTGTATGGGCATCCCGCGTTTTCTTGGATTCCTTGAGCTCGCCCGCTATTTTCTCATGGGAGAGTAGTGCATCAATCGAGAACGGGACAATTAGTTTCAAAACCATCCCAACGGCATTTAAGTTATAATCCGCAACGAATTGAGCAAAAACGACGTAAGGCTCCGGAATTGAATATGGAAGAATCGACCTGATTGATTTTATTGGTTTTGTAGTACCTTCAGGATTTGACAATTCATGCTCCGAGGATTGGTTGTCAATCTGGACGACTGTGCCAATCACCTCTGTATTCCTGACGGGGACGACGACGATCTGCCCCATATCGATAGGCTCACCATGAGAATAGGTATAGACATTATCAATATTCAGAAAGACCGCGACCCCGTATTTCACGATCCGCTGAACTTACTCCAAATTGGGTCCTCGAAGGTAGTCAGAAATTTTTCGTGGGCCGTGATTTCTCCAGCAGTCGGGGAAAATATGCGCTCTGGAATCGTTACCTTTTTCGTGACGCTCTCCTTGCCGTCATTCCCATCGCCGTTGACGCCATCGAAAATACTTTTCTGAACAATTTCGACTGACATTTCGATATAGACCTCGGCCAGAAGCCTCGCATCTATCAGGGCGCCATGCTTCGTCCTCATCGACCGATCTATATTGAATTTACGACACAGTGCGTCCAGGGTTGCTGGTGATCCAGGATACTTTTCCCTCGCCATCGATAGTGTATCTATAACTCTTGATGATGCTATAGAATCCGATCCAACGAGAGAAAGTTCGTGATTGAGAAAACCCGTATCGAACGGGGCATTGTGAATAACCAATTTATCATTCCGTATGAACTCCAGGAATTCCTGAAATATTTCTCTAAACGTTTTATAGGCTTTCAGAAATTCGAAGGTTAATCCGCTGATTTCAGCGGCCCGGTCACTAACTTCTCTTTCAGGGTTGACGTACGTATGATAGGTGCGGCCAGTTAGCTTTTTATCGATAACTTCAACGCACCCTATCTCGGTAATTCTATCTCCATCTGAGACGGAAAGTCCCGTCGTTTCGGTATCTAGGATCACTTCTCTCGCCATCTTATACGTACGCTTTCTACTTTAGTCAGTAAGTGCCCTCACTATATCAAGGTATGCCTCGAATTGTGAACCAATTTCGTAATGATGTAGGCTCATCGCTGCTCTAGCACAGCGATAGAAAAGCGGTATCTGATTCCACGGACAACTTTCTGGAATCATCCTCATCAATGACGTATGTTGATCTGGCGAAAGTACTAACAAATCATTATCGGTTGCTCGTGGTAAGAGTCGCTCAAGATTATCGATGGAATCCGGTGACAATTCGCGGAACAATAATCCGAAAGATTGATACGTATATCCCAGAGCGATTTTATTTTTCCACATAATTTCCAGAATATCAACGCATTCCCTGGCAGTTATTTGTTTATTGATCACGGATTGCAAGTTCCTCCACCCATCAGATAGGGGACGTAAGCTTGGAACCAAGCCAACCAATTCGGGGAGTGGATCTTTAATGAAATCCGATACTTGGCTTTGGTCAGAGATCGACATTCCTTCAATAAAATCTCTCAATCCTTTTATATCAGGAATCCATCCAATCGATGCAGTTGCTGACTGTTGTTGCAAACCAAACCACCCAGCTAATACCATTAAAATCAACACCCTTAATATGTTCATCACGACCCTCCCGCTAGATCAGAAAAAAGTAAATTAAGCCATGGAATTGTGGATGCTAAAAACTAAATAAATCGTTAAACAGGAAGAGGATCTCTCGGCATTTTATCAGTTACGGATCGTTTACAAGTAGTGAGGATGATCAATTAGTTTGGAGCTAATGCCTGATCATGCGCCTTTTGTAATTGATTAAATACGTCGAATAATGCTGAGATTCGTTGTTCAGTCGCAAGATTGTTGTCTGGTTGCAGTGACAGTCCAGCACAAATGTAGCGAAAGAATAGAGTCTTTTGAGTTTCTGGACGATCATTTGGAATGAATGGACCAAATTGCTCTTCCAATCGCCCTAATATCGCATATCTATCTAATTCTGAGTCGCTTACTCCCGATAAAAGCGGATCCACATTTTGTGGCAAGTCACGAAATGGTATCGACAATGCTTGCACAGTGAAAGCCGAGGTAAGATCGTAATGCCGCAGCTTTCCAAGAGTATCGAAACAATCGATGGCTGAAAAATGATCTCCGACGAATGATCGAAAAAATCGCCATCTAGTAATAAACCACTCCATTGCCATGGCGAGGTCGAATTGTGCGGGAGGGATATCCATGGAAATCAGCGCAAGTTCATCCGGTGACGTTGCATTCGCCTTAATAATAGCCTCCCTTAGGTCCCCATAATCAGAATGTTCCCTAGAATCGGCCGCAACTGCTGAATGCTGTTGCAGATTAGACCATCCAGCTACTACCATTAAAATCAACACCCTTAATATGTTCATCATAGCCATCTCGCCAGCTCAGGAAAAAGTAAGGTAAGCAATGGAATTGTGGGTGCTAAAAACTAAAAAAATCGTTAAAAATAAGGTAATAAAAATTTAAACACACTAAAATGTAACGTTTAGTTTTTGCACCAATCGTTCTGGATTTCGTCCAAATTCTCCTCAGAGATTGCTATCCTGATATCGGACATCAGCCGGTTCATCGTGAAGATGTTATGAATTGAAATCAAGCTACCAGCCAGGATTTCTCGAGCCCGGAGTAGGTGATGAATATAAGCCCTGGAGAAATTACGACACGTATAGCACGAGCAGGATTCGCTTATCGGAGAGAAGTCATCATAATAGATTGAATTGCGGAGATTCATGCCTTTTTGAGATCTGCTGAGTACTTCTCTTGATTTGACGATGGCAACACCGTGCCGGGCTACCCTCGTGGGCGCTACGCAATCGAAGGTATCTATTCCGCACCTAACTCCCTCGAAAATATCATCTATCCCGCCGATTCCGAGGAGGTGCACATATCGAGACTGATCGAGCATTTCAGTCGTCATCCCGATCACTTCGTACATTTCGGCCCGAGTTTTCCCGAGGGACCCACCGATAGCAAATCCAGGGAAATCGTTTTCATTGGCAAACTGGGCGCTTTCTTGCCGTAGATCCTTGTAAATTCCTCCCTGAATGACGGCTAGAAGGGCCTGTGTATCTTGTCTTCCGTATTTTTTTATTTCATTGAGAGATCTGATGGCCCACCGCTTGCTCTTTTCCATGGAGTTTGCCGTGTACAATTTACTGACGTGATATGGGGTGCATTCGTCCATCGTGACGATGATATCAGCCCCTAAATCCATCTGAATCTGCATCGATAACTCTGGAGTCAAATTTACGATCCTCCCTTCGATATATGACCGAAATTCCGCTCCTTCTTCGGTTACACGGAGTAGAGTTCTCCTCCGATCCCCGAAACGAGTTCCCTTGATTTCAGAACTCACACTGCCATGACCAAGACTAAAAATCTGAAATCCACCGGAATCGGTAAACATTGGCCCATCCCAGGAAATGAACCTATGAAGGCCACCGGCCCGTCTGATGAGATCATTTCCGGGTTGAAGCATCAGATGGTAAGCATTCGACAAAATAACTTGAGTTCCAGAATTTTTGATATGTTCGATGGTGAGGCCTTTTACATTCGCCTTCGTGGCGCAAAATATGAAGGCCGGGGTGTGGATAACACCATGTTTGGTACTGATTATCCCGACCCTGGCCCGCGATTTACTGCTGCGGTTCACAACCCTAAATTCGAACACTCCGCCCTTTTAGCCTCACATAGAAAGAAAGCTCGAACTTTCAGCAAAATCCAGTGCAGGAAATTACCAACTTATCGCTCCAAAAATCAAGATTAAACTACCGGAGGCTCATTAATGCACCAGAGATCCACCGCAGAAGAAAATCCATTAAACTTTTTTTCAACCCCTCAGAGAATCAGAACTTCTAGAAGGAGATACAGAGCACAGAAGCGCAGCGTACTTTAAGACTGATTGTGAAGGTTTGGAGAAAAGTCTAATAAAGCGGATAAATCCAACCTCTGTACCACATATTGTGAAAAGTATGGGGAAAATATCTGAAGTGGCGGCCCTAGCCATCATTGGATACGAGATTGCGGCGGGGAATCGAGCTGTGGTAAACTTAACGCCGATGAGATCGAAAGATTTCCATTCGGATGCTTCACGAAAAAGATTCCGTTCATCCCCGTCCCGTTTCGGAAGACGCGCCTATTCGGCAGGAAAGGGACGGAAGGATCCCCTCGACCGTGTGGCAAATAGGTATCATGATGTTCCTCGTCAATACTTCCTTCGTCATGTCCTACAGTTTTTCTGGATTATATTTAAAGCACGTTCTAGCCGCTTCGGCAATTTCAATCGGTATCCTAGAGGGGCTCTGTGAAACCATTTCCCATGTCATGAAACTGTTTTCTGGAATGGTAAGTGATTACATCGGGAAACGGAAAAATATTATGGTTATCGGATATGTTTTATCAGTCGTAAGTAGACCACTGCTCGCCATCTCGAACACCTTCTGCCTCGTTTTCTCCGCACGGGCCATGGAAAGGCTTGGAAACGGGATCCAGGCCTCGCCTCGGGATGCCATCATCGCCGACGTTGCCCCAAGAAAGAGAATTGGAGCGTCCTACGGACTCAAGCGGAGCCTCGCCTATTTAGGTTCGCTATGCGGGGGCGTCCTCGGGTTCTTCGTGATGAAATGTTCTGGGAATGACTATCAATCAGTCTTCGCCATATCTGCTATCCCAGCCTTCCTGGCCTTTCTGATTCTGCTATTCTTCGTGAAAGAACCACGACGCTTTGATCACCCGGCCATCACGGCTGAAGCTCCGCTACCAGCCCCAAAATTGCCTCCGAAGTTTTCTATCAAAAATTTTCGATATCTCAGTCCATCATTTTGGCTAATTATGATCGTCAATGCGATCTTCATGATGGCCCGCATGAACGAGACTTTCCTGATACTCAGGATGAATGAAGGATTCCAACCAGATCCGATGTTTGCCCCCATCGTTATGATAGTCTTCAATATCGGGACGACATTATCGTCTTACCCAATCGGGATTATCGGCGATAAATTCGACAGGACAAAAATTTTGTTCATTGGTATTGCTTCGCTCGTCGTCGCCGACATCATCATGTATTCCGCGATGACGAAGATCACTATGTATGCCGGCATTCTATTCTGGGGAATTCAGCTCGGCTCAACACAAAACGTCTTCGTATCTCTCGTGGCCGAAAAAGTTCCCGAGGATCTGCGCGGAACCGGGCTCGGAATTTACTGGCTAAGCAATGCGATATCTGCATTCGTTGCCGATACTTTGGCCGGGTTCGTGGCTCATCACGTCTCTTTGAATGCAATATTCGTTTCGAGCGGAATCATTGGCGTTTTCGCATTGGTCACTCTGGCTCTCCTGCTGAATGTGATACATCACACTCCGAAGAGGAGAAGGAGGAAAATCCAATCCTGACACCCGAAATACTTAAAAAATCCGTCGAAGAAATAGTGGGGAGCTCAAATCCTGATGATGTATCTGCCGTCGTCGATGAGATTATCAAGCTCTTGAATTCCGGAAATATTAAGATCGCCGAAAAAATAGATGGATCATGGATCGTGCATTCGTGGATTAAGCAGGCGATCTTACTAGGATTTAAGTACAGACCATCAAAGAAACAGGAATTCGGTGGATTCGATAAATTCGGAATTCTGGAATTCGATTACGAAAATCCAAGATATCGCAGGGTACCAGGAGCGATCATCAGAGAGGGAACATACATCGGGAATGATGCCGTCATTATGCCGAGCTTCATCAATATCGGGGCCAATATCGGCGAAAGAACCATGATCGATATAAATGCCGCTGTTGGATCGTGTGCCCAAATCGGGAACGACTGCCATATCTCGGCACTAGCCTGTATCGGAGGAGTCTTAGAGCCAATTTCCGCGAGACCCGTCATCATTGAAGGTAACTGCTTCATCGGAGCGCACAGCTCGATCCTTGAGGGGGTC
>JAITFF010000070.1 GCA_031281515.1 Holosporales bacterium
CCGGGATATTATCAACCTCTTCCTTGACTTTATCTTCGGTTATGACAGATCCGTCTACGAATTTAACAACAACCCTGCCCTTATCTTTTGGATCAGAGGGCTTACCAGTGATATCACTCTTCTTCGCTTTTCCTGCGTCACCTTTTTCCTGCAATTTGGATGCCTCAGTGGCTTTTGTCGCATCCTCGCTTGGAGTAACGTTACGAGGAGATGCCTCTGATGTTGCAGTTTCTTTTTCATTCTTGAAAAACGAAAAAGAACCTACCGATCCAGAAAACAAAAAGCACATTACCGAGAGCTCAACAATCAAAGAACTCCAGAACAATTTACGCAATCCCATCGTATGAATAACCTAATACGCATTAACACCGCGGGCATTGTATCATAAATGCTTATCCATTTAAATAAAGATTTCTATCGTCAGTACTTTTGTTTATTCAGCATAAAACAGTGCATCTAATATTCCTATCAAATGAATAGCAGTAAATTAATATTGATTCAGTGTATTGTGACTCGGAATAACAATCGGAAACCCAACTCAGTTCCGAACTTTCTGCCACTTCCCCAAATCATTATCAAGTACCCTGCGCTAACATTGCAATTACAGCTAGATTACTTCAATTGTTGTTTGACGCTGACTCTGTACAATTATTTTAATTACTTTCATTAAATTTTAATAGTTATTTGGCATGATTTAACTAGTAAAGTCCGATTATAGATTTTTTTATACGAATGATTAAGCCTGGTTTCGCACGAATTGGTATATGTAAATTGTTACTGCTACCTGTCATGTTGGCGATCGGCCCATCAACACTGCTATCTGTCGCTAGTGAAAATGATAGCGACACGCTCTTCGAAGAAGGTGATAGTGGTCAAGGAGTTTTCGTTGCCAAAATCGAGCTGAATGAAGAAAAGATTGCTTCGATTAGGTTTAACGGTGGTGACGTTGATATTTCAGATGAAAAATACGTCTTATGGCTCGGAGAACATAGTATTACCATCTCTCCGACTGTAAACCTATCGAATGCTGGTGGAAAGAGCTACGTAACCATAACCGAGGAATCGGGAGAGAAGTTTACTGCTCAGTTGCAGGATGATACTGCAAAGTTCGTATTTGTAACTAAACCGATTGATCTGAGGACTGTGGTCATTGGAGCAGAGGATGGTGTTGTTTTCCTTCACGCAGGAGCACTAACCGCTGGGCAAAGCCCCGCATCACGCGCCGGAACGAGAAAAAGGGAGTGGACCAATAGGGGATATATAACGATTGGGAGTCAATTTTCCAGTGCCGAACCTAATTTTGTCGCTGCTGATGATGGGATGATTGGTGTCGGTAGTATGCCACCAGTCGTTTGGTCCAATAAACGGGGAGGGAGAATCGATGTTCGCGGGAGTGCAAGGATCGGAGTGCCCGACGGAATTACGGAAAACAAAGGAGAAATCCTGATAGGCAAAGGTGGCGACTGTATCTTACCAGGCGGAACCAGACTCCTGAATCGGGGCCGAGTTGATATCGATTTGGGGATATTTTCCGGCGACATCGTGCAGTCTGGTGGACTCGTGAGAATCCTCAATAGAGAACCCGGATGGCAAATTGAGGAAGGAATCAATGGAGAGACGTTAAGTCGAGAGTCGGATAAGCCATCTTACCAGGCTCGAATTGACCTAGCCAGAGGTAGTACTGACGAGCCTGGCGGACTTCCGGGAGTGAGGAGTTTTTACGTACTGGGTGAGGAGGAAGAAGCTGGACACATCTGGGGATCTGTCCTGGCGGATGATGGGGAGACAGTACTATATGACGGATCAGATGAATCAGGATGGATCAGTCCCGACGCTCTGTCTCACGGGGTGGAAGTCGCCAATTTGACCAGCGAGAAGGATCTTTCTGATTTCGGTCTGGAGGATGCAGCTTTTATAGGACATGATCAACGAGTCATTATCCGAGATAGGTTGATCCCAGATCTCACTGGCTCTCAGGATTTGAGAGCTGCCTTCTATAGCATTGATGGGTACACCTCTTACACCGATGATGGGTATGGAGAAACTGTCCCGGTCGATCAGACCACTGAAGTAATTCAAGAGGTTAGCGATGGTACTACTGTCCATTATTTGAACGATAACTCCTGGTTTAACGGGGTATTCGAGATCAATAGCGGGATTGCCGAAATCGCTGAAGCCGGGGCAATTCCCGGGGGCGATATTATCCTGCGGAATGAAAGCTCCCTAATCTGGCACGGGGGAGCTAAGGATAATAACAACAGACCAACCGTCATTTTGCATGACAAATCTAAACTAACTTTCGATTTGAGCCCAGGGGCCTTGTTTTCTGTATATGGACGTATAGAGAGCGATGGTCCAGCTGCAGAAGTTCATTTCGATGCTGGTGAGGTTTACATTAAGGAAGATTGTTCTGGATTCGTGGGAACAGTTTTCGTAGCAAACGGAGCTACCTTCGTTATCCGTAAAGATAAAGATCATAGGGGCCAAATGTTTAGCGGGAGTATGCAGGTTCAGGGAAACGCCGTGGTAAAGACGAATCAGGGAATGAGCCCGTTAAGTTTATCAACCGGAACCCTGACATTTAAGAAAGACGATTTAGATGAAGAACCGGAGGCCTTCAATATCGATAAATTGACAGTTGGAGAGGAAGCTGTTGTTTTTGCTGATCTGGAGGGAGCTAATATTAATGATGCCGTCATAAGCGGTAAAATTCATGTTTCAAAGAATGCCAATTTTTCCAACCTTGATGTCAGCGGGGGAACGATCCAGCTAATGAGTGGGGTGCAGAGTGTGAGTTTTGCGGGCGAAACCATATTCGGGTCGCGGCTCGTTACGACTGACAATGTCATCGCAGACGTCACTTTCGAAGCTCTCAGAATCAGAGACGATCACGACATGTTCTGGGAACTAGATTTGGACCCCAAAACCAATACTGGTGACCATATGTCGGTTGGAGAAATGTTCTTTACCAGTGGTAGCTCACTTGTGATCGATAAATTTAAGCTCCTGAATTCACCCACAGCAGAAAGTCACGTCTTTGAGATTTTATCCATTTTAAATGGCGGAAGCTATCCAAACATTCGGATAGACGCGACGGATGAGGTAGTCGGAACATATGGAACTTATAAATTGTATGCAGAAGGGGGCCCGGGATGCGTTACCTTGAGGATTCCGAATGCCGCATTCCGAGATGCAACTCCGATCCAGGTGTCGACCATCAATAATAGCGCTGTGCCGCTGAAAAATATTCATCAGCCACTCCTTAATTCAGCCGTCAGTTTTCATGAATATGTTTTCGATGAGAGCATAGGCAATGCATCGATTGGCAAGTATAGATTTTGGGATAAAACGTATTCTGGAGAGTCAGATTTAAAATTGCCCGATACCAAAATTAATAACGCAGAACATGGAACAATTTTTGGATGCGATTTTCGTGGTGCTAAGCTTAGTGATAGTACGTATGTTATGCCGACTGCTTTCTTCAATTACTCGACCGGCAGAACTGCATATAACGAGGATGGCAAAAGCAGGAAAGGCAGAATCGCGAAGTATATGTTTGGCGTCAAAGGAAGTTTCTTTACAGGGAAAACCATACTCGAGGCGATTGGATCATACGGATTTATTGGCAGTGATCTTAGAGAGCTTGGGATTAAAAAATCGAAAATGCACAGCAACATCTTCAGCGTTAGCGCAAAAGTATCGCGTTACTGCGACATTGCTAGGCGCACTGGCCTGAGACCTGAGTTCATGGTAACTGGATCGTATGCAATAAATGGGAATTACACCAGCGAGTCGACAGTCATAAAGAACAAAAACACTTTGAAATGCACGTTATCCCCGGGATTATTCGTCGTCTCCGGGAATGGAAAGGTAACATGGTCAGTCGGAGCAAGGTGTAATTACGAGATTGGAAAAGAAATGAAATCCGAATTTAGCGGCGATGTGGTCGAAGGGGCAAAACTAAAGAGGTTGTACGGAGAAGCTTTATGCT
>JAITFF010000030.1 GCA_031281515.1 Holosporales bacterium
TTTCACGGTATCCGAGGGGTTGGTAAGACGACAACGGCCCGAATTTTATCGAGATGTTTAAGTTGTCTCGAAAGTGATGGCCTTACCAATACGACCTCGCAGCCGTGTGGGACGTGTCGATCATGCCTAGCAATTGATCGCGATCAACACATGGATATTATGGAATTCGATGCGGCTAGTCGCACCGGTGTCGATGATATTCGAGAAATTATCGACTCTTCACAATATGCCCCAATTTTGGGGCGTTACAAGATCTATATTATCGACGAGGTTCATATGCTCTCGAAGAGTGCCTTTAACGCGTTATTAAAGACCCTGGAAGAACCTCCGCCTCACGTGAAATTTATTTTCGCAACAACTGAAATTCATAAAATTCCAGAGACGATACTATCCCGATGCATGACGTTTCAGTTGAAGCCCGTACCTCACAGCTCACTTTCCGAGTATCTAAAATCGGTTGCCGAGAAGGAGGGGTACGTTCTCGAGTTGGATGCTGCTGATACAATCGCTGAAGAATCGGGAGGATCAGTCCGAGATTCTCTATCCATCCTCGAACAGGCAATGATGCTGGCCTCTGAGACCAATAAAATAACCTCGGGAATAGTAATCAGTATGCTGGGTGGGGCAACCAGTCAAGAGATTGAGGAATTAATGCGTCACATTTTATCGGCAAATACCAAGAGCTCTCTAGCCAAAATGGAAGAATTGTTGATGAACGGGGCAGATCCATTCGTGATATATAAAAACCTTCAAAATTGTTTGTATAAACTTATAGTAAAAGCTGTAAATGGCGAGGATAAACTTCATCCAGCTCAGTCCATCCAGAATCTTCTCTACCTATGGCAGATTTTGCTGAATCAAACCGAAAATATGCAAAATGCCGATAACCCAGATCATGTGTTGAATGCAGCTGTTCTGATCCTTTCGATTACGGCTTCCTTTCAGAAAATAGGCGAGCTATCCATAAAGAATAGCTCGTCTAGTAATCAGGTGATGGATAGACTCCTCAGTAAATTCGATGGTATCCGAACTACTGAGCTGGAATAGCATGAATGCCTGCTTCAGAGAGAATTCGGAATTACTGCATCTTCGTCTGCGTGGTCTGTGCTGGTAGTTGGATGAGCAGCAGGAACCTTCGGTTTTGGAGCTCTGACAACAGATGCTGGACGACGTTGTGCTGTCAGATTAGCTTGATCAAGTTGTTCGGAATCATCGACGTCGCCTGTTTTCCCAGCGTTATTGAGCGATAATTCATTGAAAATGTTGAAATTTAAGAATTTGTTGAGGCAATATCCTACTCCAACTGTAAGTGCGACCCCAATGGCGACACCGCCTACACCTATAACCCATGGATTCGGTAGAGATTTAGAAGAAGCGGTTCGCCGTTGATCTTGTAACAAGACCTCATCAGCTATTTCGGACAAAGCAAGCGTATTTTCGGCAATTTGAGTAATTGCTGCATTTTCTCTTAATGCAGCAGCCGTTTCGCTCACCGCAGCGGTTAATTTCTCGTGGACTTCCGCAGCAGATAGGTCAGTTTTCGGAGGACAGTGAAAGCAGTGAACACTGTCAGCTGGTACGACCACTAGATGTATGTCTGCAGTACTTGACTCTGCGACAAAGCTACAAACTGCCAATACGGCGGTAATTTTTACTAGATTTAGTTTATTCATTGATAGTCCCCCTCCCATGGGAAAGAATGATGAAATATGCGTGATAACAAAAGAAGTGAATTCAGGAAAATTTTAATCTTCAAGCCACGGAATCCAAACTTTCCCAAAGGCTTCGGTGCTCTGTAACTCCTGAATACCCCCCGATCACTTTGTTCACTGTAGCATTTTTAGGCTGCAAAAACAACCAAATACTCAAGACGTTGCAAATATTTAAAAATAAATTAACACGAGAATACCGTCCTATATTTGCTCAATAAATTTTCCTTTTTCGAACAAATTGATAACAGTCAAGAAAAGTATATTTATTTTTTTAATAAATTTAAATATGTTATTAATGTTGTAAAGATTGGGATGCTAAATGCTGCGAACCAAATTGGGACTCTTCCATTTTCGCCGAGAGCGATCATGATATTGTTTGTAAAATGAATTGGGAATGCGATGGCGATCAGGATGGCCACTTTTAGCGCGTACCTTCTCGTATTTCTGGCGTCGTAGTTTATACAGAAAATCGATGCCAGAAGAACGAGGGCGATTATTTGGAGGAGCGACGATAGTCTGGCGAACCAGTTGATTTTGTGTTTGATGCTCGAGAGTCCGACTTTTTCCAGCATGTCCACGTATTTCGCCATACTCCAAAACGATATGCTCTTCGGATTCGTCGTCATTTTGTCGATATTTTTGAAGGATAAATTTGTTGGGACATTGAATAGTGGAACCGCTCTTTCTGATCCGTTGACGTCTATCATTTTGGCATTCTCTAATTTCCATGAATTATCGGATATCTCGGCAGAATCAGAATAAATCGAACCTTTAAAATCGTTTTGCTCATCGAATTCAAAAAATCTGACATTTAAGAGTTTTTTCTGCGAATTAAGAAATGATTTGGCATAAATGATATATGATTTGGATTGCCACACATCTCTGAACCAAACTCCTTTATTTGTGACGGCTATTTTTTCTTCAATTTGAGTTTTTTTTGTAATTTTTGATTCAATTGAATTGATTCTATTCACTGAAAATGTTGATATTTTGTCTAAAATAGTAATATATATCCCGCCCATCAGAATTGTTGAGCATAGGAGGTAGCGGACAAGTTGACGTACCGAAATACCGACGCACTTTATGACCATCAGTTCCATCCTTCCATGAATCGTTATAAAAAACAGGATTGTGCTGAGGAATGCTGTGAATGGGAAAAACGACGCGATTGTAACAACTGAATTTAGGATTGTTAGCTCTGAAATGACTTCGTATGGAACCGTGATATGATGGGAGGCGAACCTTCTAACAATTTCCATGTATTCTAACATCGCCGTCATAATAAAAAAACAACAAATAACAATTAAGAAGCTCTTGAAGAATAAAACAGTTGTATATCTGAACAAAATACTGTTAATTTTCATCGTCTGTTCTTTTTTAGAATTACAAAGATTAAGGCTAAAAAAATCACGAATACAATAAAATAGTTGGCATATATTAGTACATGATATCTGGATGATGCATTAACCAACGTCATTACAATAATTTGGGATATCACTCCACACAGAAAAATGCCTATCGACTGCGCTGATCTTCTTCCTCGAATTCCAGATGTCAGGATAAATCCAAGGCCTATGGCGGCGTTGATCAGCGGAATTAGTGACATGACGATTCTTCCGTGATACTCCGATAAATATTTATTTCTAAGTTTAAGACTTTCAGCCTTTTGCGCCATATCTAGAAGTTCAGCCTGTGTTTTTTCATATATTTTGCTTACTCGTCCAGTATATTTTTTGACGAATTGGGAGACGTTATAGGAAAAAGTATCGAATGATAACATTGATATTATTGAATTATTTTCATCAAGTTCTTGTCGAAATCCTTTATCGAGCGTGATGAATAGATTTTCCTGATCCAATACATAACGACCTGATTTAGCCGTTATTATATTGGTATTCATTTTCCCATTTTTAGTAATATATGAAATAAATACATCTTCTATGGTATTTTCCGTCTTTTTTCCGATATAAATAACGGAATCCCCGACGACATTAAAAACTCCTTGCTTAACAACTGACATTGAAATTTGATTATGAATCTTATCCTGAAGTCCGATGAGGGCCCTGTGAGCATACGGTGTAAGTGACGACTGGATAAGGAAAACTATACTCGAAATGCAACTGAAAAAGAAAAAAACCGGGCGGGCAAATGCGAATATCCCTCCACCTGAGGTCATAAAAATCAGCAGTTCCTTATCGGCCTGCATCTTATGTAGGACTGATAAAGAGGCTATGAGTGAGCATGTCGGCAGGATAACTCCGGCTATATCAGGGAAGGTGCACAATATGAATCTGAGGAAAGTCGACAGTGAAATATCATTGGAAACTATGAGGGATATATGTCGAATCGAAACAGTGAGCCATACCATGACGATTACAATCGGAGAAATTATCAGCAGAATCGAAAAAAATTTTCGTAAGAGATAAATAGAAAATACGCGAATTAAAACCATACTCTATTCGACTGTAACAGATTTCGCTAAATTCCTCGGCTTATCTGCATCGAACCCCTTGGCCTTAGCTGTATAGTATGCCAGGAGGTGGACGGCCGTCGCGAATGACAAAGGCCTCAGCAGCTCATCAATCTGATTTTCGCGCGATTCAACCTCCTCGTGAAAAATT
>JAITFF010000036.1 GCA_031281515.1 Holosporales bacterium
AAGTGGTCTTGTTGCTTATCAATTTTTACCTAAGAAACCTTCAGTTGGATTTGCTGCTCTTAACAATCTTACAAAAAACAACGTTCTTATGTGAAACTGAGGTTCATTAGGTTTACCTCTTAATGATCTTGCTTCATTGCCCACATATATACCAATTCCCTGCGTGAAAATCAATCCAATTATTTATCTATTACTTCGACTGATTGATGTTTGAAAATTTATATATCCAAATTCTCTACCTTTTCGGCATTCTGTTCTATGAATTCACGGCGCGGTTCTACGAGATCTCCCATCAGTATCGAAAATATCTTATCGGCCTCCTCGGCCTGGGTCATCTTGACCTGCAACAAAGTCCTCGATGACGGATCGAGTGTGGTCTCCCACAGTTGATCGGCGTTCATTTCACCGAGCCCTTTGTACCGATTGACCGTGAGTCCTTTCTGCCCGTATTCTAGGGCCTTCGTCGCGAGCGAGATTGGGCCATCTACGTATCCCAGGGCTTTTCCACCATTTATCTCGATCGTCGCGGGTTGGCTGAATACTTCATACAACCTATCTCGAAGACGGCCGATGGACCGGACCTCAGGGAGGTCTCTCATGATATCCGGGACCGGCAAGATACTGGTGACCCCAAAGGAGTTCATCAATATCTCGATGACATCATTTACGATGTGTGCCTCGAAGCTGCTTTCCTCGGTATTTACCTGGTTTAAGAGGGTGTTCATAATCCTGATATTCTCATCGCTTTTCTCAGAGAAACACCCGCTCAGGAATAATTTCTCCAGAATCGAGGAGCTATTGATATATGGATCGAGGGCTGAAATGGATCTACGAACACTAATACAAACCTCTGTAAAGTGCTTTAAATCCTGCCCACTAATCATTTCTCCGTTAGAAAGGGACAACTTTGCATCACTTACGAATTCATCCAAAAGGTAGGTCTCAAACTCTGATTCATCCTTGATATAAACGACCGAATTGCCGCGCTTGACCTTATAAAGGGGAGGCTGCGCGATATATAGGTATCCCCTGTCTATGATCGGTTTCATGTGTCTATAGAAGAAAGTCAGAAGGAGAGTTCTAATATGACTTCCGTCGACGTCGGCATCGGTCATTATGATTACCTTATGGTACCTGGCCTTATCGATGTCGAAATCATCTTTTCCGATTCCAGTTCCGATTGCCGTTATCAGGGTTCCAATCGCCTCAGACGATAACATCCTGTCAAATCTAGCCTTCTCCACATTTAGGATTTTGCCTCGCAGAGCGAGAATAGCCTGAGTTTTCCGGTCACGACCCATCTTTGCCGATCCACCTGCCGATTCTCCCTCAACGATGAAAACTTCACTTAGGGCCGGATCTTTTTCAGAGCAATCAGCCAGCTTCCCCGGCAGAGAGGCAACGTCGAGAGCCCCCTTCCGGCGGGTTAGCTCTCTTGCCTTTCTGGCAGCCTCCCTCGCCGCGACAGCCTCAAAAATCTTCTCCAAAATTCCGGATACCATCGATGGATTTTCTTCGAACCAATTATTGATCGCCTCCGAAATTGCCGTTTCAACGACCGGACGGACCTCCGATGAAACCAACTTATCCTTCGTCTGCGATGAAAATTTTGGATCGGGAACCTTGACGGATAAGACGCAAGTCAATCCCTCCCGGATATCATCTCCGGTAATCGATCCCTTTAGGTCCTTTTTCCCAGCGGATTTCACCTGATTATTTGCGATATAATTCGTAACGACCCGCGTTAAGGCAGCCTTAAACCCAGCAAGGTGAGTTCCACCATCCGCCTGGGGTATATTATTCGTAAAACATAGGATATTTTCATGATAGCTGTCGGTCCATTCCATCGCCATCTGGACGCTGATGCCAGATTTTTGATCGGTACTATCCGCCGTGACTATTTTTTGATGCAGGACATTTTTCCCGCTATCCAGATATTTGACGAAGGCGGCCAATCCACCCTCGTAATATAGCTCATTCGAGTACGGAGATCCGTGGCGTTCATCAATGATCTTGATTCTGACTCCAGAATTCAGGAAGGCCAATTCCCGAATCCGTCCCTCAATAATCGACCTATCAAATTTGGTAATCTTGAAAATTTCCGGGTCAGGTCGAAATCGCACCATCGTTCCGGATTGAATCTGCTCATTCTCGGCGATGACTCCAATCGGAGCCTCTGGGACTCCCCTTTTAAACAGCAAGAAATACTTCTTATGCTCTTTCCAGACGGATAGTTCGAGAATATCCGAGAGGGCATTGACGACCGATACTCCAACCCCATGGAGGCCTCCCGATACTTTGTATGAATTCTGGTCGAATTTCCCGCCAGCATGAAGTTGAGTCATGATAACCTCTGCGGCGGATACTCCCATTTCCTTGTGTATATCGACGGGAATGCCACGGCCATTATCCATGACCGAAACGAATCCATCTTGTTCAATGGTGATCGTTATTTTGTCGCAAAAACCGGCGAGGGCTTCGTCGATGGAATTGTCGACGACCTCATACACCAAATGATGAAGCCCGGTCCCGTCGTCCGTATCTCCAATATACATACCAGGACGCTTCCGAACAGCATCCAAGCCTTTCAATACCTTTATGGAATCAGCTGTATATTTTTTATCTACCATCAGCCCTCTTCATCCTTCTCTAACGGTACCATCCTGAACTCGAAAGAACGCTACTTCATCCCCGAGATCGGAGAACAACTCCCTACTGGTGCCGGATAACCAAACACTCAACCTTCCGACGTGACTGCCAACAAAACCCCTGATATTTGAAAAGAGTAGAGATCTGTGGTCAGAATCCAGGTAAGCCACAACGTCATCCAGCAATAAAATTAAATGTCGTGAATCTTCTTTCAGGCGATTGGCAACGAACGATAAGA
>JAITFF010000041.1 GCA_031281515.1 Holosporales bacterium
AAGAGATGTTATCGAAACTATAGTGGTCTTGTTGCTTATCAATTTTTACCTAAGAAACCTTCAGTTGGGTTTGCCGCTCTTAACAATCTTACAAAAAACAACGTTCTTATGTGAAACTGCGGTTAATTTACACAGAGGATATGATGGACCCACATTAATCGCTGCTTCAGCCATGTATTTCTCGTCATCGCGTTGTTGTTTTTTACCGGCAATTACTTATCCCGCCTTACTACCGCTGCACGCTAATGCACCTCTCACCAAAAGCATCGCTTGTGTGCATCATCCCAGATCTCAGGCTCCTTTTCTGCCTGGGATCACACAGCATATTATCCCCCCGCACGATGACAAGGACTAGAAAGCAGTAGTGGAAAACTCACATCCATCATCGGTGCTGAAAATTTTACCTCCTGCTTTGAGCTCATTACCCTTTCGTAAAACAAAATTACAATTAATCGTCCCTCTTTGAAAGTTTGGTATCGTATTGGTATATACGGTTCCACTTGGCGCGGCTAGAAACTCCAAATCCAAGGCAGCATCTGGATTAAGAGTCACAATCCTCTGGAACAAAGTGTTACTCCCTTGACAAACCAATCGTTTGATAGCTCGATGCAATTTGATAACTCCCATAAATCCACTTTGATCGGCCGTAATTCTCAGAGTGTCGATACCAGCACCTGGCTCTAGTAAAACGATCCCTTGCACCGTCAAAGGCTGATTCAAGCCCCTATCATCGAAAACGATAGTTCCTGCATGCATTGCCACGACACAACTGCAGTCCCTCGAGATCAACGTAAACAACACGAGAGCAACTGCTACTCTGATGAATCTCATAGCCCCCTCCATAAACGAATAAAGAGAAAACTCATCGGCCCATGGAATACCAGATCCTCTATGTAAATCAACCCGAAATTACAACAAAAATTCAACCATTCGGGGAAATTAAGCCATTACTTAATGTTGCCAGGCATGGGTTACTTCTTCTTCGCCTGGTTCTTCGATGATTAACGTACCTCGAGTGACAGCTATATCATCCAATCCTTCAGCCCCATTCATTATTGCTGGCGCCTGGACAACATGTCGTGAAGTGCTTTCGTTCCCGCCCGCTCCGTGATCAGTCGGGATTGTAACCTCTTCGGCTTTCAATTTTTCCGCGCTCAACAAGGCTATCACTGTTAGCATTGCTGCCTTTGATAAATTGTTCATATTTCTTCCCCAAACATGCGCCAACATTATAATAAGGTTAGGGGGATTTTTCCTCGAAGGCAACATAATTATTGGTTATACTGATACAGGAACAGAGCATGAGCAAAATATTAAAGTGCGTTAACAAACCTCCAATTTCAAAATTGCTAGAGCCAAAAAGCCAGCAAACGTCGAATCCAACTTCTCGTAATGCATCGCTAGCCCCCTGTTTTCCTTGATCCTCTGGAATAAATTTTCAACTCTATGCCTCCACTTATATACAGTCTTGTCAAAACTGTACGTGTAGTCTCTGTGTTTCTTATTTGGGATACAACCCTCAATATTAAGTGTACAGTCCCATGTTGTAATGGAAAAGACTAATGAAAGTATGTATAAGGAAGCTGCATCTGAAGATTACGACTTGTACGACGGTCAGATTGCTTGAGATGTTACTACCTGTCAGATCAAGTTCTGGCTTTTACAGATTATGTCTGAGAGGTATAGAAATAAGCTGAAGCGCTTTAACGAAAGGTTAGTCAATCTGAAGAGTGGCCTGGGGTTTGCACAATGAGGGAACAGAGCCAGGAGGAGTCTCTACTATTGCTGCACGATCGAGGTTTCTCACTTTTGCAATAGGTCTATTTATGATCGACCATACCAGTAGTAATGATCAAAAATGGATAATATTGATTTCTCATCTATTTTTCGTATTTTATTGTTTTTATTATAGTCAATTTAAAGTTTAATAAAATATTCATGTCAGCATTGACAAATTGATTATCCGGATGTATAACGGATCAACGCAGCTTTTAGATTAAACTGTTTCATAATCAGTAGAAGGGAGACGTTGGTAGCGTGAGTAAGAAAGCTGTATTTCTGGTAATTGCGCTTGGTTTCTGTGGTTTTGCAGGCCACAAATATCTGACCCATAATCAGACGTTTATGTATGCCGGGACCCTGGATACGACGAAAGTTACTATATCGTCGAAGGTAGCTGCTGATATCGTGGATTGCCCGGTTGAAGAAGGGGGACCAGTCAAGAAAGGTGATCTCGTTGCCAGGTTAAATGATGAGTCTTTCAGGATAGCATCTAGGCAGATAGATGCCGAATTTCAGAGGTGCCTCGGCCTCAGCAGAGGGAAAGTCATGCCACAATCTGAATTCGATAAGATCAGAAGGGCGAAAGAGGAGAATGACTTGAACATCAGGAACTGTGAAGTGAAGGCACCTATTGATGGGATAATCGTCACAAAATACAAGGAGAACGGTGAATATCTTAATCCTGGATCAAGTATAGTCTCCATCTTTAATCCGAGAAATATTTGGGCATATTTTTATGTTCCATACGACATGGTTCACAGCCTCAAAGTCGGAGATAAGGTCAACGGTTTTCTGCAGGAAGCTCCGGGAAAAGTTTTCGCAGGAACCATCATTAAAATTAATGAGGAGGCTGAATTTACTCCTAAAAACGTCCAAACGAGAGAGGAGAGGACTCGCTTGATTTTCGGGGTTAAGGTTCGTTTCGAAAACACGAATCTAGAATTGAAGCCAGGAATGACTATGGAGACGGCTTTTGCCCAGTAGTCAAGGTGTTGCCGTTAAAATTCAGGATTTAAAAAAAAGTTTTGGAAAAGTTAGGGCGCTTAATGGAATTTCGGTTGATTTTGCTCCGGGGATACTTCACGGAGTAATAGGACCGGCTGGAGCCGGGAAAACCACCCTCCTCAGATTGGCACTATCCCTCTTAGAGAAGGACAGTGGAAACATTCAATATTATGCCAATGGTAGGGACGTTGAATTTAAACATATCATGCCCAATGCTGCATACATGCCAGAAAAACAGAGTCTGTATTCCGATCTTTCAATCGAAGAACATCTGAAGTTTTTTGCGAGTATGTATGGATTGGATCACAAGACGTATCTCGACAGGTCACGTGATCTCCTCGAAATGACGAGGCTGAGTAAATTCCTTGACAGACCAGCCGGCAAATTGTCTGGTGGAATGTATAAAAAGCTCGGTCTGATGTGTGCTCTATTGAGGGATCCTAAGATCATGTTTCTGGATGAGCCAACGAATGGAGTCGATCCAATAAGTCGCCGGGAGTTCTGGGATATCCTCAATGATTCAACGAAAAATCACGTTACCATCATCATGACGACAGCATATATGGATGAGGCTGAGAGGTGCGAATGCGTTCACCTTCTGGATGGAGGATCAGTTATAGGAAGCGGCGAACCGACCTCACTCCTAGCGTCTGCTTCCGTCGAAAATTTTGACGAGTTTTTTATAAAGAGGGAGGGCGGTCATGGATAAATTCGCTGTAACCGTCAATCATTTATGCGTTCAATTTGGCAATTTTTATGCCGTTAAGGATGTTAGTTTTTCTGTTAGAGTCGGAGAAATTTTCGGTTTTCTCGGGGCGAATGGAGCCGGTAAAACGACTACCATTCGCGTATTGTGTGGACTTATCGTGCCAACTTCAGGAGAAGTAACAATTGATTCTGAACATTTTACAAAAGGTAAAGAAGGTCACATTAAGCGAAAAGTTGGTTATATGTCGCAGAAGTTTACTTTGTACGATGATTTGTCGATCGAAGAAAATTTGGATTTTACGGCCGCATTAAGGCAGATTCCGGCGAAGATTTGTTCAGCGAGGAAGAAAGAGCTCTTCGAATTTATAGGTTTCGATAAAAGTCAGGATATTATCGTCGCTGACTTACCGAGTGGGCAAAAGCAGGAGATTGCCCTCATTGCCTCCATATTACACGACCCGAAAATAGTCTTTCTCGATGAGCCAACGGCAGGAGTTGCTCCGGCCTCTCGGATGAGGTTCTGGAACCTGGTTAACAGGCTTTCGCAAGCTGGGAAGACAATTTTTGTAACGACTCATTACATGGATGAAGCAGAAAATTGCAATAGAATTGCTTTAATGAGGCATGGAGAGCTGATAGCCCTCGATGCTCCGGAAAATTTAAAAAGAAATACATATCAAAAACAAATCTATTTGCTCACACCAAGAGACAAAAATTGCCAGAAACTTCTCGTAAATCAGTCACAGGAATACTTTTCTATGTTTGAACCGTACGGGCAGCATTTTCACGCTATCGTGAAGGATGATATTCCCGACGAGAAAATGATCAGCGCTGTTTCCGATATCTGCAGCATAAAGGGAATAGAACCATCACTGGAAGATGTTTTCGTAAAACTTGTGGAAGAAGGCATAACTCGATGATATGTAATTTAAATCGATTTGCTGCAATTTTTAGAAAAGAATGTATGCATATTTTGAGAGATCCGTTCACTATTATTTTCTCGATGCTCCTTCCACTGGTTGTCGTTATAATCCTCAGTAATTCTGTCGAATTTAATCTGAAAGAAATAGCGACTGTTGTCGTTGATCACGATAAAACTATTGAATCAAGGAGGCTAGTAGAATCTTTTGGCAGTTCTAATTACTTTAAGGTATACCACGAAGATTCTCCAGAAAAAGCTTTCGATGAAATCGTCAAAGAAAATGCAAAAGTAGAATTATTTATTCCGCCTGGATTCGGCAGAGATATAAGCGATGGTCGGTGCCCGAAGGTTCAACTTCTTCTCGATGGAGCGGACAATTCATCCGTCGCAGCGATCATGAATTATATTAACACTCTGAGCATAACGGCTGTTCCAAAAATTATTGGCCACGGGATCGAAAAGACTGCTCCATACGAAATTAAGGAAAGGTTTTTGTTTAATCCAGAACTGGATTCCAAGTGGTTTGCAATTCCAGGGCTCGCAGCCGTCATCATTGCCATCGTTGCTATTTTGCTCACCACTCTCACGATTTGCAGGGAGTGGGAGCAGGGATCAATGGAATTATTGATGTCTTCTCCCGTGAGGTCGAGCGAATTGATCCTAGGGAAAATCGCCCCATACGCAGTCCTGAGTTTTATAGGATTTTTTATTGTATATCTAGGGGCGAGGATGTTATTTGGCGTTCCCATGGTCGGTAGTAATCTGCTATTGTTCGCGGCAACTTCTTTGTTTATTCTGAATTATTTAGGAATAGGATTATTTATATCGATCACAACGAAGTCTCAGCAATTGGCCATTCAGAAGGCGCTAACGATTGGTCTCATGCCGACCTCTATGTTATCCGGTTTTATTTTCCCGATAGAATACATGCCGGCTGTTCTAAGGTATTTAACCACGATTTTCCCGGCCCGTTGGTACGTCGAAATAGCTAGGAATGCCTTTTTACAAGGTAGCTCATTCAGTGATTTATCGTTTAATTTTATCATTCTATCTGGACAGCTGGTTTTCATCGTGACGTTAGCAATTATGAAATTTAAAAGGAATTTGGAATGATTCTGAAAGGTTTTTTAAAAAAAGAAATTAAGCAAATGCTGAGAAATCCGATTATGGTTTTTGCTCTGCTTTTTATGCCGATTGTACAGGCTTTTCTGCTGAGTTATGCGATTACGAATGAGCCAAAAAACATATTGATAACGACGGATGCGAAGCCCGATGATTACCTGGTAAATAGAATTTACGAACATGCGTTATCTTCGAGATGGTTCGTAGGGGCTGCATCGTATGACAATAATCCATTTAATGTCGTTCAATCTGGGAGGGCGAATGTTGCCATCGTCGCTCCGAAAGGTGGATTTTCGAAACATATTTTCGGAGGAGGAGGGGCTAGCCTTCAGGTATTGATAGATGCCTCGAACGTCATCAAGGCCCAGTCGACGAGCGCCTACATAAGGTATCTGACATATTCCGTCATAAAGGAAGAACTGACAAAAAAGGTAGGAAATGTAACTGGAGCTACGATCATAGATTTCAGTCCAAGAATTCTGTTCAATCCGGAGATGGATACGAAGTTGTTCACCGTGCCGGCGGTCATGGTATTCGTCGTAGCGATGACGATTTTGAGTCTAATTTGTACTTCAATATCGAAGGAAAAGGAAATGGGAACCATGGAAACACTGATATCATCTCCAATCGGGAAGAAACATATTATCTTGGGAAAAGTATTCCCGGCCATTATTATTGCATTCTTCAATTTTGTATCGATTATTATACTGGGACTATTATTCTTCCATGTTCCATTTCGAGGGAGAATCGATATGCTATTCGAAACATTTTTTATATTTTGCTTCGCGATGTCAGCGATCAGTATTTTTGTGTCGACGTTCTGCAGCAGTCAGCAGCAGTCGATGTTGGCGGTAATGATGACCCTTTTCCTGATGATGATGTTATCGGGCGGAATGGCTCCGGTCGAGACGATGCCGATATTTTTAAAGAGCGTGGCCTATGCAAATCCTTTAACACACTTCATATTTTTGACGAGAAATATCATGCTGAAGGGATGTAATGCCGCTTATTTTATTAAGCATACCTGGCCAATTCTAGCGAGCGGCATGGTTTTTCTATCGATCGGAATCAAAAGATTTAAGCAGACTTTGTAACATTGCTAAAATTTGTTGGATGATTTCTCAGAGATCCTGGAATAGATTCCTTGCGAATCCTTCAGAATCAGAATTTTTGGAATGAACCACTGAGCGCAGAGCTGATTGTGGAGAGTTACGGAAGAGGGCTAATGAATTAAAAATTTTTCTATGATAGTGATTCGTTTGGCAGCTAGATTGACCGCCATTACTGACTCCCTATGGAAGGGGAGGGTGCCAATCTTACCGTTATCTAGGAACATGATTTCCAGGAAGGTACCGGCCCCATAATCTTGAGCAGCCAATACCTTGCCAATTAAACGACCATCGGCAGCAGCAACAACATCCAGCCCGAAGAGATCGCAAAGGTAGTACTCATCCACTTGAGTAGGAGGTAATTTCTCACGAGAGATGAACAAACATCGCTTCCTAAGAGGCTCGACACTGTCTCTGGATTGAAATTCCGAAAACCTAGCGACAATACCGCTGGGGCCATCAACTCGAGCAGAAATACAGGTCAAAGGCCTCGAATCCAGCAATAAGCAATCACGAAATATAAGAAACGCGGCTGGGGACGAGGTGTAAGGGTAAATCCTAACGGCTCCCCTGATTCCGACCGGCTTCGTTATGACACCGAGACAAACACAACTACCGTTCTCCATAAATGTTTTGTGAGAAAGATGAACGGTTAACTACTGAGCCTTCTGCTGTTCCTGTAATCTCGCTTGGGCCTTCTTTTTCGGAGCGGACTTTTTGGGGGTTTCATGACGAATGGGAGCCACAATGATGCCGAGTTCAGCCAGGATTTTGTTGACACGATCCGAGGCCTTAGCGCCAACCGACAGCCAGTGCTCGATACGTTCTTGTACCACGACCATCCGAGATGGATCTCCCTGTTCCAAAAGTGGGTTATAAGCCCCCAATCGCTCGATGAATTTTCCATCTCTCGGAGCAGTATTTTCGGCTACTACCAGCTTATAAAACGGCCTCTTTTTTGATCCTCCACGTGCAAGTCTAATTCTCAAAGACATCGGAAAAACACCCCTTATCATCTCCAGAAAACGTATCTTAACAATCACACTGTAGCATATTCCAATCCCTGGCATCAACAACACGGTCGTTTCAAACTGGAACAAAGATTCAATAGGTAGTAAAATCGCCGACGTCGGCATTGTGCCGATGCCTAGCTGCTGGATGATGGTAGTATCTGGAGGTAAAGCGTTTGGCTTTCTGGGCGAGCGAGAGTGAGTAGAAGACTTTGAAATTTAAAAAACGGTTGCTACTTTTATTTTACAGTGGACTGTTCTCAGTATTCTTTGGGAGCCCTGCAATGGAGGCTTCGGAGCCTCCCGAGGTTGAAACTGCAGAGCTAAAAGGAATGGTGGCGAGAAATTTTTGGGACACAGTTGTACTGCTTGACCATGGGCATCCGGAAGCTATGTGGTTAGTAACGATTTGGCTTACTTTGGCACTCCATTACGAGCCTCACGAGTTAGAAATTTTACAAAGAATCCTCAGTTCTCTAAGACTTGCCTTACGCCCCTTGTTTATAAGTTACGTTAGAATAGGGATGGATTTATATTTGGCATCCATTGATGAAGAGAATTACGGAGATTTCGTTCCTTTCTTATTTGATGAGGTATCAACCTCTGCACCAATGGGATTTAAGCCTGAAGACGTAACCTCTACCATCAAGTCCTTAGTAGAATTCACCGGGATGGACAAAGACGTGTGGCTGGCAAGGTGTGGAACAATTGACGTAATGTTGCAAGAGTACTCACTCTTCACTACCGCAGACGCGAAGCGCAGAAGTTTTTTCCCTTTTTGATGCCAAGCAATTCTACTTAAAAAAACCGCTCGTAGTATTCCTCGGTTTGCTTGCGGGTTTTTCCTTTACACAGAGCGCTTGCCAGCCGTTTTCCTTGTGTGCGATACTCATCTGTAGTACCTGGGATTGCAGAGGTCTTTTTTTTTCGTTCCCTGGAGTTTGTGGTGGTATGGCGACGAATTTTTGGATTGTGGATACTTTGAGCAGGGAACTGTTGCGAGGACATCCATCTACCGTATTCTTCGTCGAAGATTTTTGTGGCGATGATTTGCTGCAGAATATTTCCATGGAAATCAATACGGCCGAGACCATATTCGTCAAGAAGACAAATACAGACCAGTTTTTGTGCAAATGTTTTGCTCCGGACTGTCATGGCATGAATTTTGGGAATGGGGTATTTGCGGCCGCCAAGGTAATCAATTCGCAAAATCCTTCTCTAACTGAATTCAAGATAAACGTCGATCAAACAGAAGTACTCATCCAAATTCTTGATGATGGCGCAATCAAGATAAGGTTCAAAAGTGCCAGCGTGACCAAGGCCGTCGTGCCGGCATTACTGCATTCAGCCCTGACCGGGAAGTTGATCGTTTCTGTCGCGAAATCTGATGCAGATTTGATAGTAGAAATACGAAGCCCAAAGAAATTGTTAAATTTGAGCCCAGATATCGATACGTTTAAAAGAATTCACGGTTATAATTCATTCATTATAACGACTGATACCCACTATGAAACAGACTTGGATTATGATTTCTGCGCGAGAGTATTCGCTCCGAAGCTGGGTTTATTTCGTGATATCCTGACTCCGCTCGCGAGTGTAAGACTGGCGACATATTGGGCGGGTAGGATGGAGAAAAAAGATCTCATCGGATTTCAACCTTCCAACGAAAAAAACTGTTACGTAAATTTATCATACGGTGAAGACTATACGTTCGTGACTGGTTACTGCGTCATCTCGACTGAAGGTCAAATGGCGATTTTCTAATCAGTTACTTTCTGTTTTTGTTGTTATATTGAGTGTCTTCAAGAGATAATTTAGTTCCTGGCGAGCTGCTATGTGAGATAGTGTTACATGTCCTGATAGTTGTTCTTTATCCAAAATTGTGAGGCCAGATAGGAATAACTCCTTAAATATCACGCGTTCCTTGAATCCTCGAGCTAGTCGGAATCCAACGCGTTTGGATAGGGCAACCAAAATCTTTTCTAGCTCATCACCATTTTTCGAGGATACGCTGGATAAACGATTAACAAGCACAATCCAATCAATCGATCCTTTATCGCGAATGGCCCTTTCCTTTTTCTGGTTCCATACCATTTCGGCATAGGTACTCGGTTTTAAGTTGTTCGGATCAGAGGAATGTATTTTTACCAGAAGATCCAGATCGATGAAACTTTCATTGATCGGTGTGATAAGTACATCAGCATATGAATGGGCTAATTTTGATGGATGACTGTCATTTCCGGGAGTATCAATGATTATAAAATCGAACTCCTGGCATGATTCCATCAATCTCGCAAATTTTTCCTTGGTTGCCTTTTCAGATTCGGAAATCGAGTCGTTTTGATCCTCAAAAACAGAGAAATGAGTGGATAGGGGTAGACCCGGGTATTCAAGGCTAGTCGTTCTGCGGTTTTCCATGTATCGTGTAAAAGTTCCTTGTCGGGAATCGACATCTATCGTCGCAACTTTGAAACCCTGAGTCAGTAAGCTGACGGCGAGGTGAACGGCCAGCGTGGATTTCCCAGTGCCTCCCTTTTGATTTCCAAAGACGATTATCTTCGCAGACATTACACCTAACTTCTGTAGCATTAACGCATTTACCGCGGCATTTTAGCACGTCCGTACCGAACACGAAACACCCCTTATACCATGGAGTCTGGCAATGACGTGGTCGGGAAGAGCGGATTCGAACCGCCGGCCCCTATCCCCCCAGAATAGTGCGCTAACCAGGCTGCGCTACTTCCCGATACAGCCGGTCCCATTTTAGCTGAGATCATCAACTAAAGTCATTAGGTTTTTTGATCAGCAATAATTACAATTTAAAATTAACAGTTCAGCTGTTTATTAGAGGATAGCATTCTAAAAACGGAATCAGTACGAGTGTATATCCAGATATACTAATTCACTAAAATCTCGACGAAAAAATAAGGTATTTCTTGCCCAGCGAGGGATTCAGGGTATATCTTTTGTTCGTGCCTTCTATTTGTCCGGTGGGAATTCCCCATAACTCACGATGAACGTTAAGTGCCCTTATTGCGGATGCTGCTATGATATACAGCTAGATGTTCTGAAAAATCCCATCGGAAATGAGCGGTTGGGTTATGGATGGTGGTTGAGATGTTTTAGATGCAAAAAAAAATGGTGGCTCAAGAAATCTGATATTTCCCTCGAACTTGAAAAATCCATCAAGGCTAATAGAAGTGACCAAATCGCAAAAATATCCAAACTGAACAAGAAGAGAAGGGGAAGAGCTAGGACAAAGCCAATTTTCCTGAGCCCCATCAATTGTATATTAATAGTGACCATTATACTGACGGCGGTCGTCGTTTTTTATCACAGAGATGTATTTACGGGATATTTAATTGAGAGGGCAAAGCGATTATCGAAAAATACTCGTCAAAACATTACGATGAGTGATGTGCGATACAACGTTTCGAAGGCAGAGGATAATGAGGGATTCAAGGTATTCGTAACCGGAATCATCAAAAATGATGATAATGCTGTCGCGAAATTGCGAGGAGTAAAAATTACGATATTCGATGGGGAAAATGAAATAAAATCGTGGAATTCTGCGTTGCAGTGCGATTACATAGTGCCAAAGGACAGCCTGAGTTTTTCAACTGAAAATATGATTGATAAAACGCCGGACGATATTAGGGTTGAGGTATCGATTTTCTGATGAAAAATTGGAAAGAAGTTGCGGTCTTAATGTGTATTTCTTTTTTTGGTACGGGAATAATCTCCAAAAGAATGCCCGGAACTGTCGGCTCGTTTTTTGCGACTCTTCTAATAATTTTCACGAAACCAGAATTAATTCCTTACATTTTCATTATTTTTTTAGTGGCAGGATTATACTGTTGTTCTCTGTTCTTTAAACAGAAAAATATAGATTTCTCCGATAAAGATCCGGGATTCATCGTCATAGATGAGGCATGCGGGATTTATGGATGTGGTATATTTCTCGCGACCGTAAATCACGTATCTCCGATAGATTTCGCCATGAGTTTCGTTCTATTCCGATTTTTCGATATCTGGAAGCCGTGGCCCATAAAGCAAGTCGAATACCGCCTCAAGCAGGGTAAACATTTCTTTAGGGTGAACGTCCGTAGCGCACATAATCGTAATGTAAACGACAAACTGGCAGTTATAGGAATCATGATTGATGATATCATGGCTGCCGTTTATGCGACATTTGTCCACGCCGTATATATCTATTTAACTTTATGACGATTAATTGGCGAAGATTATTAGGAATTCCAGTATTTCCTTTTTTGATCGTACTTTTCATTCAAATTTTTGCTTTGATTTTGTTGTATTCCATGAGTTCAGGTCATTTTTCTCCGTGGTGCTTCCGGCATGTCTGTCGAATTGGTATCGGCATTACCGTGATGTTTTTAGTCGTGATTATTAGTCCAGATTTTTGGAAGAGGCACGCGTATTGGTTGTATTTATCGTGTCTCTCGATGTTGATTGCCGTTTCGATCATCGGAAAGATTTCGATGGGAGCACAGAGATGGCTAGATTTTTATTTTTTCAATTTTCAGCCATCAGAACTGATGAGAATCATATTAATCATTGTCCTGGCGAAATATTTTTCGTTTTTTTCAATGAAAAATACTCAGAAAACATCATCTTTGATAATTCCGATATTACTTACCGCCATCCCGATGTTATTCGTCCTGATACAACCAGATCTCGGGACAGCTGTAATTCTGTTTTTAACGAGCGCATCCATTTTTTTTGTTTGCGGGGTCCAGGTTTGGAAATTCATAGTCGTCATGCTGGCAGGCATCGCAGCGACTCCGGTTTTGTGGAACTCACTACATGAATACCAGAAAAACAGGATCCTAATGTTTTTATCTCCGGAAATAGATCCAAATGGAGCAGGATATCATATCATCCAATCCAAAATAGCGCTCGGTTCCGGGGGATTTTGGGGAAAAGGATTGATGAATGGAACACAGTGTCAGTTGGATTTTTTGCCGGAAAAGCAGACGGATTTTATGTTTGCTGCTCTGGGCGAAGAACTCGGATTTCTAGGCTGTCTATTCCTGATATTTTTGTATCTTATTCTCGTGACCTACAATCTCTGCGTATTTCTAAGGGAGCGAGGCAAGTTCAATCAAGTTCTTGTTTTCGGCCTCAATTCCATGCTGTTTTTTTATATTTTCATTAATATCGCGATGGTATGTGGGGTACTACCTGTAGTCGGCATCCCGCTCCCATTCTTTTC
>JAITFF010000067.1 GCA_031281515.1 Holosporales bacterium
ACAGGAGATTAGAAATATTGACACGGTGGATAAGGTAATTAATATTAGCCAATCCCCGATAGGAAGGACTCCCAGGTCAAACCCCGCAACATATGTCGGTTGTTTTTCAGATATCAGAACCCTATATGCCGGACTCCCGGAATCTCGAGCCAGGGGATACTCGGCTAGTCGTTTTTCATTTAACATTAAGGGAGGGAGGTGCGAGGCCTGTAAGGGAGATGGAGTCATCAAGGTCGAGATGCACTTTTTACCCGATGTATACGTCCTCTGCGATCAGTGTAATGGATCCCGATTTAACCGCGAAACCCAGGAAGTTAAGTATAAGGGTAAAAGCATATCGGATGTCTTGGATATGACGATCGAAGATGGGGCGAATCTGTTCAGAAACCAACCGGCAATTTATCAAAAATTGCATTGCCTATGCAAGGTTGGTCTCGGATATTTGACCATAGGGCATAAGGCGACGACTCTTTCGGGAGGAGAGGCTCAAAGGGTCAAACTCGCCAAGGAATTGTCCAGGAGATCAACTGGCAAGACGTTGTATATTCTCGATGAACCGACGACTGGTCTCCATATGGACGATACAAAAAAACTACTCGAGATCCTGCATTTGCTGGTGGATGCCGGGAACTCCGTGATCGTCATCGAACACAATATGAATGTTATCAAAACGGCAGATTGGATTATTGATATCGGCCCTGAGGGAGGGGACAATGGTGGGATGATTGTCGTCGAGGGGCCGCCGGAGGTTGTTGCACAATGTGAGACCAGTCACACCGGCCGCTATCTAAAGACTTATCTCTGATATGGCATCGAAGAACCGCATATCAGTCGGAGGAGTTGAGATTGGCGGGGGAGCACCAATATCTGTCCAAACCATGACGAACACTAAGACTGAGGATGTCAGGGCAACATTATCTCAGATCGAGCGGGCCAAAATTGCGGGATGTGATCTAATCCGAATTTCTTGTCCTTCGCAGGAAGCCACTGGCGTTCTGCGTGAAATTTTGGCCCAATCCATGATGCCTATCATAGCCGATATCCATTTCGACTATAGAAGAGCCATCGAGGCAATCGAGGCCGGAGTTCATGGAATCCGAATAAATCCTGGCAACATCGGATCAATTGGTCTACAAGAAATTGTAAAGGCCTTGGATGGTACAGATTGTATTCTACGTATCGGCGTTAATTCCGGATCAATTGAGCGTGATATTCTCGAGAGATACGGAGAACCAACGGCTGAAGCATTGGCCGAGAGTGCCGAGTTAAACTGCCGAAAACTAGAGGATTTGGGGTTTGCTAGGCTCAAGGTCAGCGTGAAATCCTCGAATGTTCGAACAGCAGTCTCTGCCTACAGGATGTTATCTCAGCGCATTGACTACCCACTTCACGTTGGCATCACTGAGGCTGGAACCAGTTTCCCTGGGACGATAAAATCAGCCATTGGAATTGGATCCTTGTTGATGGATGGTATCGGAGATACGATCAGGGTCTCTCTTTCGGGAGATATTGTCGAAGAAGTTAAGGTTGGACGCCAAATCTTAAAGTCGCTTGGTCTACTGATGGGATGCATCGATATCGTATCGTGCCCTACGTGTGCGCGGGCGTTGATCGATGTGATCAGCCTTTCGACTGCACTTGAGGAATATTGCGAAAATATTCGCTCAAATATTAAGATCTCGATTTTGGGATGTGTTGTAAACGGTCCAGGAGAAGCCATCCACTCCGACATCGGCATCTTTGGCTTTAAGAAGGGCCTAGCGAAAATATATGTGAATGGAAAGGAAGTAGGAATCGTGGAAGAACACAGCCTACTCAAAATGGTAAAAGAAATTGTTGTGGACAGAAAAAGTGAATAGATTTCTTCCGAAACCTCCAGAACCAGAGACATTACGTCGTATTTTGCTTTCGTGATGATAGCCTCCAGTGTCTGGTGTCTTGGGGTTACTATGAGCTGTCGACATTACATTTGATAAAAAACAAACAGTTTGTACTCAGTAATGCACAAGTATTTCATGAATGTTTAGTTTTGAGCATTCTTATTTCTTTCATGTTTTTTCTCCGCTTCAATTATGTTTTTACATTTACTCAATGGTGATGCCTTCAGTGATTACCATTTTAACTGTAGAATTTAGCTAAAGAGTATTCTGAAACGCCTAATCCATGAGGTTACCGAACTTTGTCAGGGTGCCATCGAAATACAGTCTGACCACTCCAATTGGGCCATGTCTTTGTTTAGCAATTATTATCTCTGCCCTGTTATAAACTTGCTCCATTTCGATGGACCACTTGGCGTGCTCTGGAGTTGATTCTCGTGGCTCCTTTCGAGCCTTATAGTACTCTTCCCGGAACACGAACATAACAACGTCAGCATCCTGCTCTATCGTTCCAGACTCCCTCAAATCAGCAAGCTGAGGTTTTTTATCATCTCTCTGTTCGACTGCCCTCGATAATTGTGACAAAGCAATCACTGGTAAGTTTAATTCCTTCGCCAATCCCTTTAGAGCCCTAGTTATTTCGGAGATTTCTTGAGCCCTGTTCTCGAAGCCTTTTTTCCCGCCACTCGGCTCTATGAGTTGGAGGTAATCGATCACAACCATCCCGATATTAGATTGTCTCTTCAATTTTCTGGCTCTGTTCCTAATTTGGTTGACCGAAATGTTGGGAGTATCGTCTATATACAACTGCAGCATCTCCAATTCCTGGCTGATTCTCACGAACTTATCGAAAGAGTCGCGAGGAATTTCGCCACGTCTAATGTTGTCAGACGAAATTCCAGATTCGCTGGATAATATCCGTGTGGCGAGCTGTTCGGATGACATCTCAAGAGAGAAGAAGGCTACCCCAGCTCCCTCCGTTTTGTTCTGTAATTTAGCTTTCGCTGCATTGAATGCTAAGTTAGTTGCGAGAGCTGTTTTTCCCATCGAAGGTCTTCCGGCGATTACGAGCAAGTCAGAATTGTGGAAACCACCGAGCCACTTATCCAGTAACTTAAATCCGGACGTGACTCCAACGATGTGACTATCCCTCTTAAAGGCGAGGGTCGCAGCCTGAATTGATTCGGCCAAGGCATCACTGAATAATACCAATCGGCCACCGCCGGATGATCCGGTCGCCAAGTCATACAGGTCCTTTTCCGCTAGCTCTATAACCTCGCTCGCCGTTTCATCAGGATTGATCGTCCTCGCTCTGGTAATGCAGCTATCTCCGATTAACACCAGTTTGCGCCGCAAATATAAATCATAGATTAATTGAGCATAAGTTGCAACGTTACTGATCCCTATTACTGATTGAACTAAATCCAACAGGTATACATGACCATTTGCCGCCTGGAATACTTCCTCCGATTTCAAATAAGCCTTGAGAGTTATGGGGTCAGCTATCGCACCGGAATTTCTTAATTTGCATATTGCCTCGAATATCTTCGAATGCAATTCAGTCGCAAAACAGACCGAGGAAAAAGAATCTGGAATATTATCTAACAGAGAATTATCAAGAATCAAAGCCCCCAGCAGGGCATGCTCCGCCTCGGCGCTGTACAGGCCGACATTCGAATCAGAAGCTATTTCGAACACTTCTCAGGATAGTAGGCTCGTCCGTCAAAAACCATTGATCAGAACCTATACCCGGCACCAATTGTTCCTCCCCAAGCGCCGCTGGTAACCTTCGCACCTTCGAACGTGCCCAAATTCTTTCCGAATGACTTGCTACATTCACCGCGGACGAACCACTGTCCGAAGTTTTGTTCCGCACCGAGCGCCGTCTGTATCACCGTTTTGTGTGAATTTTTCTTGGTTTCCTTAGTTGTATCAGCCTTACTCTTAGATTTGATGCCATATTTAGTGATATCCGTCCCGAGCTTGGCATAAACAATAAGGCCACCGAAGTTGTACCCGACTCTAGGGCCAATTCCGAAACCGTATCTCCTTCTGACCGATACATCCCTCTTCACCGAGTCGAATTCTACCTCGGTTTCGGTCTTAGACGGCTTTATGTTCACTGAACATTCGAGACCAAACAAAACCTTATCGAACTGAAAGTTGTATCCACCAAAAACAGAAGCAAGCAAACCGGAATTAGATTTCTTTATCTTGTCGGAGGTATTGGTGGTGGAGGCCGTCGCACTACTCGTGCCGGAAGCTTTCTTAAACTGGTTCTTTACGGATTCAAATCCAAGACCGCCACCTCCATAAAATCCAGTTGCCGAGTAAGAGCTTTCCGGGAGGTATTGTACTTCTGGTTGTACTATCTTTTCCTTTTGGTTCTTCCCATTTTCATCATTTGCACCGCCATCGACCTGATCAGCCTGATCGTTTGCCTTCGCAGATATCGCGGCCTCCTGGTTTAGATCGGCCGCGCCAGCAACAACGCACAACGGTAAAAAAGCGAGAGATGAAGATATCATCCAAATTTTACGAATCTTCATGATCAAGCCTCGAAAAGAAGAACACCAACTACCTTAATTATGACACAATCGGTAACATTGCACAAAGGAGCGCAGTACCGTTAACAGTACAACAATGAAATAATAGCATCATTTTCGCAACATCTGCATCGATGCTTGTTGTACCCGTCCTCGTTGCAATCTACATCTTCGGATAGCATTTCCATTCCAGAGATTGCGACTTCTTCAGAGTATTTTACTTAATAATTTCATTGAACATGAGGCGATTATGCGCTATAATGACACCCACTCTCGTAGAGCGGGGTAGAGCAGCTTGGTAGCTCGTCAGGCTCATAACCTGAAGGTCGTTGGTTCAAATCCAGCCCCCGCAACCATCTTTCGTTCTGGATAGGTTGTATGGT
>JAITFF010000073.1 GCA_031281515.1 Holosporales bacterium
TCAGGAGACTGCCCATTTTACAGCCTCCCTGAGTCCTATCGATTTCGAGGCTACGTCTAGTAAAGTGATCGAGATACATATAATCTGAGGTCTGGACCAGTTTTGGCACGGAGAGGCCAACCTTGCCACCAGAATACGCCTCCGAAACGTATTCGACGAGCTCGGCCGCTGCCTCAACGACACCTTCGGTAAAATTTCCAAATGAATCAATAAAATTAACATTAAAAAAAGCGGCTAATTGATCTCGTGGAGAATTGATCGAGTATTTTGAACTGGGTAAAGAAATGACTATCGATTTAAATCTATCGATACTTGCCAGGAATTCTCTCGAGGATAGCAATTTATCTGGACATATGATTTCGGCCGGAGAAACCTTGGAAATAGTCGATAAAAGATCATCGAACCTTATTTCTTCGACGAAAAAGCGTCCGGTCGAAACGTCGGCGTAGGCGAGCCCCAATCTGTCGGAAACCCGATTCGAAATCGCCAAGAGGAAATTATTTACCTTCTCTTGGAGCATTTCCTGCTCCACTATGGTTCCACTCGTAACAATTCGAACGACCCTCCGCTCGATCGGACCCTTATGTCCACGAGATTTGGCTTCCGCTGGAGTCTCGGTCTGCTCGCAAATCGCCACCCTATGCCCATTCTTAACGAGTTTGGTTAAGTACATCTCGTGGGCATGCCACGGAATCCCACACATCGGCGCCCCCTGCCGTTGCGTCAAAACGATACCCAATTCCTTCGACGTCTCCACAGCATCATCAAAAAAGAGTTCATAAAAATCCCCGAGCCTGAAGAGGAGGAGGCAGTCCGGATGCTGCCTCTTGATGGCTTCATACTGCACCATCAATGGAGTCTGATTGCTAGAATTATTCACTGTTTTTTAATCCCTCGAAACAACTGTCAATCGAGAAAAAGGAGCAACCAAGGAAAACAACCCTGGCCATGGTACGAAATACGCCAAGAGAAATAAAGGATCAAAAAACTTATGGGTATTCTCAGCAAACGTATCCTCGGAGTATCCATGCCTAAATTAAGGCTCTTCACATCAGAAAGGGAAGATTTTTGCCGATTGGTATACTCAAAGACTGTTGCATTATTTCATAAAATCCATTACTGTTCCCCACTAATGATCTGTTATAGAGTTGATCCATTTAGGTATGTCTCGTTTAGCCCTCGCGAAATTCACGGCCGCTAAGATTTGTCACGAACTGGCCAGTCATTTAAGCGCCGTCCAATTCGTCTGTGAGGATTTAGCTGTGAATTCCGAAGAAACGAGGGAGTTACTTCGCAGTGTACAGTTGCTATCCCTGACCCTCCGATTCTTCCGGAATATGTACGCCATTAATGGGCATACAGAAAATCTGTCGGACATTATACTCGACATTGCATCTGCGAAACGAATTGTCGTGAAGGATGACGGCCTCATCCTGACCGCCTCCAAGATTAATTATAATCGCGAGAGAATACTGTGTGGAGCAGTATATATTGTCTCGAAATCCTGCAAACCAAAAGATGAAATCTCCATATCTGGGAACGATGAATCTGATGTCGTAATCAGCGTCAGCAACAAGGATAGAATGTTGCCGTCTGATATCGAGAATGCCTTCAGGCAGGATATTGAGGAAGATTCGGTAAATGTCTTTGCGATTTATCTGAAGCACCTAGCTGCCTCTGATGGGCTTTCTATCGAGGTCGATCCTACCGATGAATGCCCCATAAGAATCAGGGTATGGAAGAAATAGAACATCGGCGAAGTGTCGAGAAATTATATGGAAGGATTAAGAGTAGAGCCCTAACTAAGAGGCAGGCCGACTTATTCGAATCTCTGCTTCCGACCATTTCGGTCACCTCCCTCAAAGCGGAACAATTATCTATCTATCGTGATATTTCCTTGGAAATTGGATTTGGCAGCGGAGAACACCTGTTCCAACTTGCGATCGCTAATCCAGATAATTTGTTCATAGGCTGCGAATTTTTCGTAAATGGAATCGCATCACTTTTATCGAAAATAGATGAAGTGAAAATTCAGAATATAAGAATATTTCAAGGAGATTCCATAAAATTAATTCCAGAAATTCCGGATAACTTCCTTGCCTATGTATTCTTATTGTTTCCAGATCCTTGGCCCAAAAGAAAACATATATACCGTCGATTTGTGCAAGAAAAAACGTTGCTCGAAATTCACAGGATACTGCGAAGGAGTGGAGTATTTCGGATCGCGACTGACTGTTTGCATTACGCCGAGTGGGTAAATAAGGTACTCACCACCCCCATTCTCTCCGAAAAATTTTCGATCGAAAAAATGTTACATACCTCAAGGCCTTCGGAATTACTCTGGCCAAAAACGAGATATGAGCAAAAATCCACCACGAAATGTGTTTTTTCCTCACTTGAAAAGCTTTGAATCCTTTATAAACTATCACGGATTGGTTATCATGATATCGTGCTTGGGAGGTATGTTAAGGAGCGTCGGTCGTCGTACGATGCCCGATGTCTTTGTGATTGTGACTAATTATCAATCCGAAACGGCCGATAAAATCGTCGGCTCGAAAATCAAGGTGCGGCGGAAAAGCCTGAAGATGACACAGAAACATCTAGCCGGAATTGTTGGAGTGACTGCCCAGCAGATTCAGAAATACGAAAGCGGGACCAACAGAATTACGATGGATATGTTCGTCAAAATTTGTCACGGACTGAAAATGCGGCCGGAGCAGTTTTTGACTAGCTTTTCCTTCTGTGAAGGAACTTCTGAATACGAAAAGAATCTGGAAAGTAAATTACTTGCCATTTTCAGGATGATAGACAATCCAATTGTCAAAACTAGAATCTTAGACCTAGTAAAGGCCCTAGTATCCGACGAAGATAATCAATGAATTTACTGCGCAGTTACTTGTCTTGCTAATATATCATATTCTTATATTAACAGACAATTAATGTGTTCGATTTAAAATACCGCTGATAGCATTCTATGATGAGTATTTTTGGCAAACGGCATGTTTTTCTCAAAAATTGTCGCTACTACTCTGAAAATACTGCTTTGCGTTACGATATTCTTGTATAAACATACTGGCTATTGCTCCTCTGCAGACAAGGAAAATGCCATCACCATAGAGTTCAGAGAAGAGCAATATGCTGGTCAAAAAGCCGAGAGGAAACCACGCGCTTTGCGGGATATCTTAGAAAGCGGGGAGTTAGTAGTCTGCATTAAGGGGCCAATTCTTCTATCACTAGATCAAGACGATTCTTCCGCGGACAAAATGTTCCAAAAAACAGACATCGCATTTGCAAAAGCAATGGCCACGACCCTGGGAGTTCGTAAACTAATCTTTGCGACGAATTATAAAACGTACGATGCCGTCGTCCATGCTGTAGAAAATGGAGAGGGTGATATCGGGATTTCCAATTTATCATACACAAAAGAGAGAAGCCGAAAAGTCCAGTTTAGCATCCCATACATCCGTGAAATGGGGCAAACGTTGCTTATAGACAGAAAGTTGTTGGATGACGCTGAAGATTCAAACCTGTCATCAATTCTGAATAACGATAAGGTAACCATCGGAGCGGAAACCAATACCAGTTATCAAGAGCTAGTGAGTAAATTATTTCCACTCGCAAATCTAAAAACAGAGGATGATTGGCAGCGAGAAGCCGTTCAGGATTGCACTTTAGGAAAGATCTCGGCAACTATCCGAGACGAACTTAGAATTAAATTACTCATCCATGAAAATCCATCTCTGCTCTTTAGGTTTGTCCCGATAATCCTAACAGATGAGCCGGATTTAATATCGGCCATAGTTAATCTAGAGAACACATCCTTACTGGAATGGACGAATACTTTCATCAGGAATGGATATACCAGATTGTCGGTAGATGACATTATCAAGAAATACGGAGGCCATGTTAATGAACTTCTTTAAATCACGCAGATTAAGATCCGATATTTTGTCCGCCTTCTCGGCACTCATTTGCATAACGGTTTCTTGTGAAATTATTTATTCATCCACTGCTCACAGAGAGCTAATCCTCGATTTCGAGAGAGAATACTACTCGAAGATAGCCACTAGGACAGCCATTGGATACCTAGACTCATATTTTAATCAGATGGAAGTAATCTTGGAAATCTTGGCAAACGATTTCGATCAAAAGGAACAGGATAAGTTTCGCGGATTCAGTACCTTATTTCTAAAAACCCTGAAAAATATTCCGCACATATTAAGTTTTTACATGACGCTGAAGAATGGTGAAGTTCTCCAGGCGCGGAGGACTGATCAAGGCGTAAGTCAACAGGGGAAAAACAAAAATGGATCGCTACCTCACGCTGAATACGCAATCAGGAAGATTAGCACAGATCAACAATCGGGAAATTTCACTGAGACCTGGAATTACCTCAATGAAGGATTTGGGGAAGTTTATTCAGAAGTGATTCCCAGCACATCGAATATTTTTACAAAGAGGGAATGGTATACCAAAACTGAAACCAGTAAAATCAAAATCTGGAGTGATGCATATATTTTTAAAACAACGAATAGCGTCGGCATTACCCTATCAACTCCGCTCGGATACGACGATAATGCGAATGTGATCGGAGTTCTCTGTGTTGACTTCGTACTCGATAGTTTCAAAGAGATTCTGAAATCAATTCAAATCAGTAAAAATTCAAGAACATATCTTGTGAACTCTAAAAATGAAATTCTGGCATCATCGAACGGCAATGAGCAATTTATTTCGGATAATGCGACCTCCCACGAACTTATTCTAACGAAAATAACAGATTCTACCGACCCCGTAATAGACGGGGCAGCTAAGGCTGTTTTCGGGTCTGACAAGGACTACGTCAACTTCAGCGTTAATGATGTAGAATACGTCGTTTCCGTCGGAAAACTCAGCAAGTTACCATTTTCAATTCTTACGATTACACCTCAAACTGAGTTTACAGATTTTTTCGAAAATATAACAAGAGAAATGATGTTCTTATTCTTAATGATCTTCTTGTTTTCTACGATCGTTATCCTCTTTTTATCTCGTAGGATCTCGAAACCAATCACAATGCTGTGCGACTCAGCTCGGGCAATTGGAAAGATGGACCTGGAAAATTATCCGAATCCACCGAAATCTAATATTCTCGAAATTAAACAATTATCGAATGCTATGAACGCCATGAAATTGAATGTTACGACATTCACCAAATACGCCCCAAAAGATCTTGTGAGCAAACTCGTTGCTCAAGGGATATCGCCAGAATTGGGCGGAAAAACTTCGAACATTACTATTCTATTTTCTGATATAGAAAAGTTCTCGACGATTGCTGAGAATTTACCTGCAGAATACCTAATTCTTCACCTTTCCGAATATTTCGATGAACTTACTAAAGAAATTATGAAATGCAATGGCATCATCGATAAATATATCGGAGATTCCATAATGGCCATATGGGGAGCTCCAAATACCGATGATGACCAGATAATAAACGCCTGTATGGCCGGCCTGAGATGTCAAGCGATTCTCAATACGCTGCACGAGAAGTGGAGAGCCGTTGGTAAGCCACCACTTCCGACTAGGATTGGGCTGCATTCAGGATCAGCCGTCGTCGGCAATATAGGGTCTCATGACAGGATGAATTTCACGGCCATTGGAGATGTCGTAAATATAGCATCCAGATTGGAAGGAGCCAATAAGTACTACGGTATCTATATGCTGGCTTCTGAAGATATAGAGGCAGTTGCCCGTGGTAGAATCCTATTCCGAGTAGTGGACCGAATCGCCGTAAAGGGGAGAAATACGGGAATTACCGTCTACGAGCCATTATGCTCGCTAGAAAATGTCAGCGGAGAAAAGTACTACTCATTAATTGATCTGTGCTCCAAATCGAGGGATGCCTTCGGCCTATATCAGGAGAGACGCTTTGCAGAGGCAATTGAACTCTATTCAGCTATATTGAAAATTTTTCCGTGGATCAAAAAATCCGTGGATCCAATCCTAAAAAATTGTAAACAGTTCCTGAATGAGGTTCCAGACGACTGGGATGGTATCAATCGTTTAGAGAGTAAGTGAAAGAAAAATGTCCTTCCGCTTCGCCCTCAGTTACTGTCTGAAATTCGCAAATAGCGGGTATATGACCATACTTGCCGTTTGTCTCGCCGTAGTAACTGTTACTGCCTTCCCGAATTTCGGAATCATCGCGAAACCTTTTGGAGAAATGTTCCTGACGTTCATCTCTATATCCATCATCCCGATAATCTTCTCGTCGGTCACAACTTGTATCATTGGATTAGCCTCCGGAAATAATGAGTCCGTGAAAATTAAGCGCTTAGTCTCGATAATTTTTGCCGCCCTTATAATTGCTTCGATAATTGGAGTATTCATTTGCATATTAATGGATCCAGGTAAATCCGTCAAAAATTCCAAATTAATCTCGGATTTGGTGATGAATGATATGCTGAATTCCATTTCTAAAATTTCATTAACTGAGCCTCTTAAATCCCTACATAAATTTCAGTTTACCGATTTTTTAACATCATTATTTCCGCAAAATCTGTTCCGAGCTTTCGCCGAGGGAAATATTATCCAAATTTTATCCATTTCAATACTCATCGGGATCGCGATATCTAGGCTGAATAGCAGGATGATCAAATACTCGGCAATGACATTGGACATTATAATGAGCTCTTTTAAGTCCATTTTAGAATTCCAAATAAAAATCCTTCCGCTGGGGCTGTTTTTTATATTGGTGAG
>JAITFF010000074.1 GCA_031281515.1 Holosporales bacterium
TCAGCTTATTATAACATAATTATTAAAACGATTGTCGGACATTCGCCGGTTTTTCGGATGCATATATTTTCAAAAGATCTTTGTATTGATTTACGAGTCCCTGGTCGACTATATCGGAGGCAAGTTTCGAAGTCTGCTTCAGGACCTCATAGATAACGGACTGATTTTCCGGAAGGTAGGCATCGAATGTCCTATACTTCTTTTGGCCACTCTGCCTAGTCCCCAAAATTTCACCACCACCTCTGAGAATCAGATCTTTTTCTGCTATATGGAATCCATCATTACTTCCCTTGATAATTCGAATTCTTTCGGAGGCGATTCGCGATAATTTTGGATCGAACATCAGGATGCAGAAGGATTGAAGGTGGCTTCTCCCGACGCGTCCTCGAAGCTGGTGCAGCTGTGCCAAACCGAATTTTTCGGCATTTTCGATGACGATAACTGTTGCATCTGGAACGTCAACTCCGACCTCGATTACAGTCGTCGAGACCAAAATATGTGCACTTCCATCTCTAAAATTTTTGAAGATTTCTTGTTTTTCCGCTGTCTTCATCCTGCCATATAGCATTTGAATATCATCAGGGAAATAACCTTTCAAATGGTTAAAACGATTGATTACGCAGGTATAGTCTGTATCGGCGCTCTCTTCGATCAGAGGACATACCCAATATACTTTTTGATTTTTAGCGACGATTTTTTTGATCGATTCAATGACCATGGGAATTTTATTCATTTGTATGGCCGTCGTTATAATTTCGCTCCTATTTCTGGGTTTTTCAGTTATCGAAGAAACTGCGATATCTCCATACATAGCCATCACCATCGTCCTCGGAATCGGGGTCGCCGTCATGCTGAGGATATGCGGAGCCGTTCCTTTATCAATTAACTGTAGTCTCTGGCCTACGCCGAATCGATGCTGTTCATCGATTATGACCATCCCAAGATTATGAAACTTCACCTTATCTGCGAGAATTGCGTGAGTACCGACTAATATCTTGGCGGTTCCGGATTCAACTCGTTCTAAAATTATTGCTCTCGTTTTTCTGGTTTCTCCAGCCGTTAGAATTTCGGATAGAATACCGAGCCTGGTGAAGTACTCTGAGATCACCCTGTGATGTTGCCGAGCCAAAATTTCGGTCGGGACCAAGAAGGCACATTGATATCCATTCTCGATAGCATAAAGAGTCGCCAAAATCGCGACGATTGTTTTGCCGGAACCGACATCTCCCTGGAGAAGTCGCATCATTCCTCTTCCGGATTCCATATCTCTAAAAATTTCGAGCAAAACTTGTTTCTGAGATTCTGTTAACTCGAAATTCAAGAAACTCAGTAGTTTTTTGATGAGACACTTATCGTTCTTTATCGTGAAAGAAGGACGCCCTTGTGGCTGAGATATCCTGATGTTTATTTGCTCGGCTAGCATCTCGTCGAAGCATAATCGACGTCTTGATTGTGAATCGAGCTCCGATTTCTGTAGATGCGTTGGATTGTGAATGTCTTTCAGCGCCTCGGTAAACCGGGGAAAATCGTTTTTAAACAAAATATCATCGGTCAGCCAATCCACGATCTTTCCATCACCCAGTCGGCGGATTGCCTCCTTCATTGCAGCATAGATTGTATTCTGAAAAATTCCCGCCGTTAGGGGATAAATGTTGAAGAATCCGGAGTTTTGTAGAGCACTGGCATGAGATGATAATTTCTCCGGATTAACGAATTGAAAAATATTGGAGTAGGAAAGACCGAGCTTCCCACTTATAAAAACGTAACCACCAATCGGAAATGCAGATTTAATCTGGATTGCCGATGATTTGTAGTTAAACAATAGGATTTCGGTGCTGACTTCACAGCATCTCCCGAAGACGATGAGCGGTTTCCTTGAACGAGGAGGTGGTTGCTCAACGCAATCGATACGTATCTTCGTGGTAATTATTTGCCCGACTTTTTCGATGGAAAGGCATTCGGCGTAGATTTTTTCGATTACATATGATGGCATGTGTAAAAGCAGGTCGATAATGCGTTCTCCGCACAATTTCCTGAATAATTTTGCCCTCTTTAGAAGTGAACAACTGAGACACGTTTCGATGTTTTTAAATATCTGATGAGTATCATGCATACGGCGGGGAAAATCGATGAGTACCGAAGTCGCCCAATTTTATACTTAATTTTGCCATTTGTTATATACTTTTCCGCTCAGACGCTAACATTAAGCTTGACCAAAATGAATTAGTTGTGCAAACCTATCGTCACAAGGCTTGGGGTGTGTTGCTCGGAAAGTATCAACCGACCACGGCATCCTTAAGGAATTTTAAGACATTTGATGTGGAGGAATGTCTATGAGAATGTCATTATTGCGCAGCGTTATTGTTATTGGGGTAGCGATGATTGCGGGTTTTCAGGTGGCTACAGCGACCGAGTTAGGGCCGCCTCAGAGTTTCGAAGAGTGTTACTCGGGTGGGCAATGTCCATTAGTGCTGGAAAGATTGAGTGGGCAGGCCCCTGATCAAGGCAACCCTTTTGTTTTTTCTCCAAGCGCTTTGCGTATTATTTATGGATATGGATTTGATACTGCCCGGATATTACATGAGACAACTGGGAGATCCCATTCGGTCGATGGTTTTCTGGCAATGTATTGTCAGGACAATCCGGCTTTACTCGAAATGCAAGTCCGTGTGAAAGCACTTTTGTTTGACACAGACAATAGGGGGTATTCCGCATGGACATCTGGTTATATCGATTGTAACGCAAGATATACGCCTCCACCTATAGCACCTCAACCCGAGATACCTCACGCCGGAAATCCACAAGGAACAAATCATTCTTCCAAATTCAAAAAAATAATCAAAACAGCATTTAATGTTGGAGTATTGTTGGGGATCACTTATGTTTATTACCCGGAATACTTCAAACGATTACCTTTCTACTTGGATTAACCTGATACAATACTTACGTCACATGGACAAGTGTTATTTTTGGATGCGGAATTATGTGCATAATTCAAAACATTCGTTGGACTTTACGCACTGATTCTACCGTATAGCTCAGATTAATTTCTACGTACTGCTCTAATTCCCACGAAATCAATCAAAAATTAACACATTTTTTATAGCCTGATCAGAGTAAGACTCCAGCAGAGTAGTAGACATAGAGGATGAAGTTAAAGAAAGTTCTACTTGCGCTAGTATCTTTCGTGACATGCGGCATTGTCGTATTCACTTCTGAGATTAGTATGGACGGTGAGAAAGCCGATGAAGAGTCAACAGTTGATTTTGTTGACCCGGACAAATTCTCGTACGACAAGATTAATTACGAGCGCGAAAGACCACCTCCGGAGGCCGATCAAAATAAGCGCTTTGGAGACGTAGAGGACATTGTCAAACGCGGGGAACTCGTGGTCCTTGCAAGGAATATTGAGAATACTCCCATATTCCTGATGAAGACTAAGAACGGGTACGTCGGAGAAGACGTGGAGTTTGCGAAGTTACTGGCAGATGGACTCGGAGTCCGACTCACCATGCGGATGATCTATAACAGCTGCGATGAGATAGTCGACGCAATTGCAAACGGAGAGGGTGATGTTGGAATCTCCAAGATATCTTATACCGATGAACGTAGTGCGAAGGTATTGTACACGAGCCCATACGTTACGTCCGGCCTCTGCGCTCTGGTGAACAGGCTAGCGATCAAACAGTTAAAAGTGAGCACTCTCCAAGATCTGTTTG
>JAITFF010000004.1 GCA_031281515.1 Holosporales bacterium
TTCCGTACGGTATTAAATGAAGACGAAACATTTGCTACTTTTCCCCCTATACCACTATTTCCTTGTTTTTATTTTTCTTCATCCAGATAGCAATGACCGATTTTGTTAGCGAAAAAGTCGTGAACAACGAAATCACTGTTCCCAGCGCCAGGGTCACGGCGAACCCTTTGATCGGACCGGAACCGAATTCATACAGCACAATCGACCCAACAAGGGTCGTCAAATTTGAGTCCAGAATTGTCATCATGGCCATCTTATATCCCTTCGCAATCGCAGTCGTCGCCCGTATACCGGCCCGTACTTCCTCTCGGATTCTCTCGTAAATTAAAACATTTGAATCGACGGCCATACCGATCGTGAGGGCAATCCCGGCGATTCCGGGCAGAGTCAATGTTGCTCCCAATAGGGTCAAACATGCAAATAGGAGCATAATATTACACGATAGAGAAATGACCGAGAACAATCCGAAGAGTCCGTATGAAAGAATCATAAAAACTGAAACCAGGAAAAAAGCGAAGATAGTCGCATTCTTCCCATCGGCAATCGAGTCGGCTCCCAAACTCGGGCCAACGCTTCTCTCTTCGACGACATTCAGCGGAGCCGGCAGCGATCCGGCCCTCAGCAGGAGTGCCAGCTCGTTTGCTTCCTCCATTGTAAAATGGCCCGTAATCTGCGCAGATCCATTATTCAAGACAGCCTGAAATACGGGAGCACTCAGCACCTTCCCGTCGAGAACCATCGCAAACTGCTTATGCAAATATTTTGCCGAAAGCTCCGCTATTTTCCTCGTCCCCTCAATCGAATCGAACTTAATCGAAACACACGGCATCCCAGTCTGCGGATCGATGTTCATCTGGGCATCAACCAACGATTTTCCAGTTAAAGAAATTTGTTTTTTAACGGGAACGTACACGACGAGGCCATCCCCCTTCTCTTCGGGAAGATACATGACTCCGGGTTTGGATGGCAAATGAACCCTTTCTCCATTTTTAACCGGGATCGACTCCATCTCCTCATCAACCCCATGAAATGTCAGGATTGCAGTTTTACCTAGCAATCTCTTGATTTCAGCCGGATCTTCAACGCCGGGAAGTTGGACCGTGATCCTGTCTGTTCCCTGCCTTAATATTGTCGGCTCTTTCATGCCAGTTTCATCGATTCTATGCCGGATGACCTCGATCGATTCGTCCACGATTCTCCTCGCAAATTTTTCCAGGAAAACCTTCGATACTGTAGCGGTAATGTTTAGCCCATTCACAGAAATCTCTAATTCCTCTGTTTTCGATAAAATCTTAGTTGCAGCCGGGATATCCTTTTCATCTTTCAGCGACAATACAACCGATGAGCCATCCGGTGTCGCCTGAACGAAGATTCTGCTATATCTTATGTTCTGCTTTCTGAGCTGTTTTCTGGTATCGTCTAGGATACCTTCCTGATGCTCTTTCTCGACTGATTTAATATCGGCCTCAAGCTGAATGTGAGAACCCCCTCGAAGTTCAAGACCGAGATTCACGGTATGCTGCAAGAATCGCGGTAATTTATCGAAGGCTTTTTGATCCAGAAGCGATGGGAACGAAAACAAGAGGCCAAGTAAACAAATCACAATAGTCGATGAGATCCTGAATCTCGAAACGATAATCATCTACTCTCCTCAGTGCTTTTCTATTTCTTAGTGGTCGTTTTCCTTCTTACAGGAGACTCAGATTTCGCGATTTTTGCAACCTTTTTTTCACCACCCTGTTTCTTAGCCGAAGATCCTGCTGCATCAGAATTGGCCTCCACACTTTTCGATTCCTGTGGAACCGGCGATTCGGCGATTACAGCGTCACCGCCAACAACATTTGCTATCGAGGATTTAACGAATTTACAATGAACTCCATCAGCGATTTCTAAGACGACCTCCTGATCACTAACAATCTTGGATACGGTCGCCAAAATTCCGCAACTAGTTACGACCTTATCACCTTTTTTGATAGCCGCAATCATAGCTTTATGTTGTTTAGTGCGTTTTTGCTGCGGTCTAATCAGCAAGAAATAAAGAATAGCAACGAAGGCAAGCATCGGCAGGAAAGACATCAGGCCTCCACCCGGGACGGCCTGCCCATCGGCCATTGCCAAACTCGAACAAGAAATTACTAGACAGGCGATAGAAGGCAACTGCATAAATTTTCCAACAATGTAACAAACAGTAGACCAACGCATTTTAGCAGTCTCTCGAACTCTACGGAAGGACTTTTTCTGGATCAATTGGATGCCGTTCCTTTCCAGTCAAATCATTCATCTCGAAATATAGCTGTGTTTTTTTGGCGATTGTGCCGCTTTTCCCGACTTTTCCTATGATGTCTCCTTTTTTCACCTTTTTGGATTTAGATACCGTGGCCTCCTGAAGATTCGCGTAAATCGATAATATATTTTTGGAATCATGTTTAAGGACGACGGTTACCCCGTACGCGGCGGCATCGCCCTCCGGAACTCCAGCTATCTTAACGACACCGTCGGCTATGGCCCTAACGGGCGTTCCGGCCGATGCGTCTATCGTGATACCTCCATCCTCAAAATGCTGCGATATCTTGCTTCGACCGCTATTAACCGGCCAGACATAATCACTGACCGGGCCAGTTGGTTCTTGTGTTATAACCACTCCCCCTCCGTCGTTTCCGATATCGGAGATCGTCGCAGTGTCGACATCGTCTTCCTGCCTTTTTTCGCTGGATTGATTTTTTGTATCCTCCGATTTTTGCGGTGGAACACTGGCTTCACCAGGCTTTACTGCTTCTGATTCGCTTACCCTACCTTGATCTCCGTCCGGGCGCAGGATAATGACCAGCCTTTGACCATCATACAATTGGTAAGGTGGAGTCAATTTATTGAGTTTTATCAAATCTGATCTGGACATGTTATACTTCGTCGCAATCGATCCGACGGTATCGCCATCTTCGACTACATGGTATGGGATGATCCTTTCAACTTGCACTATTTCCGGGAACTCTCGATTGCGATCTCCAGAACAAGATGTCAGCCCGATGACCATTAGGCCCGATAAAAGGATGTTTCTGATACTGTTCATCATGCGAAGAGCTCTTTTAGAATTGCCAGGGACACAACGTCCGTCATATCGAGAGACATCGGTGTAATCGAAACGTAGCCACTATGAACCGCCCCAAGATCGATATCGAGCTCTTTGTTATCCTCGTTTTTCCTGTACTCAGCTGGACCTATCCAAAAATACGGTGCTCCCCGCGGATCGAAGGCCATTATAACGTGGTCATCTATGGCCCGAGTGCCTTGACTTGTCACCAGAATTCCCTTAATTTCTTCGATCTTCCCGGATGGAAAGTTAACATTCAAGAATATATTATTCGGAAACTTGAATTTCTCCATAATAAGCTTTAGGACGACAGGGGCATAGGTTTTTGCTATTTCCCAATCGATTGTCCCATCTTTTTCTATCTTTTGGCTGAAGGCGATGGACGGAATACCGAGGAGAGTCGCCTCCATTGCGGCCGCCACAGTCCCAGAATACGTTATATCCTCTGCCAAATTTGAATCGAAATTAACTCCGGAAAGCATGAAATCCGGTTTTTGAGGCATAATGTGCCTAATAGCCATTACGACGCAATCTGTCGGTGTTCCATTCACGGAAAAATGGCAATCATCTGAATGTTTCGTCAATCTGAGGGGATTCTTTAGAGTCAGAGAATGGCCGGAACCACTCATGTTAGCTTCGGGAGCTACGACCATTACTTCTTCCGCAAATTTTTTGGCAATTTCTTCGAGGACTACGAGCCCTGGAGCCCCTATCCCATCATCATTACTTAATAGTATCCTCATTTTACTTGCTCGACAAATACTCAACAACGAGGTTCAGCCGCAAACACCCTTCGTTGGTTAAGACTACCCTGTCCTCCCTCAACATTATATATGAGTTTTTCAAAAGAAATTGTATTTTGTTGCGGTCGATGAGATCCGGATTGAGATCGACTCCAACATCCGCTCTCAGCCCCATGATCAGCCTTTCCCTGAACTCTTCCTCCTCACTCAATTCTGTCGCTTCAAAGTTGAATCCACTTTTAATTCGATCGACCCAGTTACCTATAATTCCATCTTGCTCGACGGCCATCTTCCTCCCATCAGTCCGCCGAATGCGGCTATGTGCTCCCGGCCCGATCCCATAATAATCTTCATATTTCCAGTAGGATATATTGTGTCTCCCCTCAAATCCCGGCTTCGCAAAATTCGAAATTTCGTATCTGTGAAATCCAAAATTCTCAGCCGTGTCCCACGTTGATTCAATAAATTCGCTTTCACGACTCGGTTCCCGCAAAATACCATCTTTTATCATTTTGTTCAGAGTGGTACCGTCCTCGACTATGAGCTCATACAGCGACACATGCTGAATCGGCAATGATGATAGGGCTGCACTCAATTCATCGATCCAGGCTCCCAGTTTTTGTCCAGGTCGGTTATAGATCATATCGATCGATATGTTGCCAAAAATTTCAGACATCTCGAGAACGCAACTTACGGCCTCACTAGACCCGTGTTTTCGTCCGAGTATCCTGAGATCTGCCTCGACGAGGGATTGAACTCCGATCGACAATCTGTTGATACCTGCAGACCTGAATCCATCAGCCTTCGGTAAGTCGATTGTCTTCGGATTAGCCTCCAGAGTAATTTCCACATCCTCCGAGAGCTTACAACGATCGTGAATCAACGTAATGATTTCTGAGATGAATAACGGGGTGAGAATGGATGGTGTGCCCCCACCGAAATATATACTCGTTATTTGCTCATTCTTGTAAAAATCATCGAGAAATTTTCTGATAGCCGTTTTATACAACGCGAGCCAGAAATCAAAATCAATTACCCCGTCCGCAGCAACACTATTGAAGTCGCAATAGTGGCACTTCGAAATGCAAAACGGCCAGTGAATGTAAATTGTGCTCATAGCGCTGATATTTTACACATGATCCTCTTGAAAAAGAAATCAACCTTTTTCCAGGAGGGCCTGGAATTCAGGCACTGCAAACATGTTTTAAAAAAGGTAAAAATTTTTCATACTTATTAACTAATAGTTAACCTTTTTCACATAGCATTCCATATGGCAAGAAAGTCGGATTGGAAAATAAGTCGCATGACCAAAAGGGGAGTCACCTTACTCGGCATTACCGCGGTTATTATCTCTGGGATTGTAATATATCAATATCACAAGCTGGGAGACAAGGAAGCCGTCGAGAAACAGGACGAGAAAGGAGATGTCATGCTTCTACATACTGACATTCTTAGGAAAATCGCCGAAGGAAACGAACCGATTAGCGGAATCTCTCCTGAAACGGCTACGGCAGAACTGGAAGCTAGAGGAGGAATGCCCTCTGAAGCAGATGCTGCCCCCGTCGTTCCGGAGAAATTACCGCTCGGCATTTTGGTGATGATTGCCAGGTCTCCAACATCGATCGCTGGAATTAAACCAAAGGACGCATACCACGAAATTGTCAACCGAACAGTCGGCCTTACAATTGGGGACGTCGACCAGTTAAGTGAACAAGAAATGCTGGAAGCTCTGCACAATTATGATGAAAAAAAAGTAATAGAAGATTGGGCTAAAAACGAAGATGGGGAAGCCGTGAAGAAATTCTTGGATGAGGAATCAGCCAGGAGTCCATCCGCAGCGGCTGGCTTCGTTAAAGCCCTTATTGATAAAAATCCAGAATTAGCCAAAACTTTCCTCGATCGGTACGCTGCCCTCCCACAAGATGATCATCTAGATAGTCCCAATGAGAATCAGACGTACGACGATGTTGTCAAAGCTAGGGAAAAAATGAAACCGTAGTATTCTAGCGGTATTACCAATCAGTTAATACGTTCAGATAAAAGAATCTCTAGAGTCAGATACACTATAGATCCCACTAACGGATCTTACTCATATGGAGTGCGTTAGCAGATTTGTGAGCTCCCAATTTGCCTCGTTTCATATGAAAAACACTTATATAAATATAACTTGACTTAGATTGCGGATTTGTTATTATAATCTTCGTCTACATGATGGTAATCATAAAATAAATCTAAATGCAATTAAGAGTTGTTAGTTTTTCTTTGCTCATTTGTTCGTTTTTTGGTACAATTACGCGGTAGTCGGTGTGTTTTAGGGGGTTGGTTATTGGTCGTTAGAAGGTCAAACTTTGTCAGTATCTGCCTATTGGCCCTGGCAGTAGCCATCGCGCTCACCGAGTATGTAATGTACTCTCCATCGATTATCCCAGAAGTTTTGGATGAAGATCTTTTCACGAAAGATTCTGGAGTGATCGATGCCCCGGAGGAGCAGTATTCTGTCCCCAAGGATTTGGCGAGCAGTGAATCAGAGCGAGATGATGCCGACACCACTGAGAAAGTGGATACTCAGATTGGTGCAACGCCTATACCACATGCCGATGCGGCTCCAGAATTGCCGTTCTCTGAATCTAAAGAACATACCGTCGTCATAAAAAGTGGGGATACCTTAGGGTCGGTGCTAAGTGGCCTCGGGTTCGGTAAGACTGAGGTATATCAGGCATCCAGTGCTCTCTCCAAAATCTTTAATCTGCGAAACCTAAAAGTCGGGCAAGAAGTGATTGTCAAAGGCGAAAGAGGTGCCGATGGTGATTTAATCTTGCTTGGCCTCGAAATTCGTCCAGATTACCGCTTTAGAATCGTCGTCGAAAAAAAGGGCGAAAGCTTCACGGCCAGAAAGGTGGATGTTCCCGTTAAGAGCGTAATTCGAAATATTTCGGGAACCATGGATCCGGCTTCCATTCATTACTCGTTAAAACAGTGTGGTGTTCAAGGAAAAGTCGCGAGCGAGGCCGTTCGCGTACTGAATCAGGTCGTTAATCTTCGTGATGCTAAGCGCCCCATCGATTTCGAATTTTTGTGTGAATATTTTTACGATAACGATGGGCATATGGTGTCGACACCGGGGCTGCTATACGTATCGGTCCTGCACAACGGTAGAATTGTTAGGTTATACAAATTCAAGGATAAGGACAATACGTGCGAATATGTTGACTCGAACGGTATGATTCTCAGCACGATTGCTAGGACCGGATCGATGCTGGCGCGTCCACTGAGCTCTATGAAGGTTACATCTGGATTTGGATTACGGATTCACCCGATATCCGGGAGGCTCAAAGGACATACCGGAATTGACCTCTCAGCCAGGGTTGGAACTCCTATCCGTGCGGCCGCGAGCGGTGTCATCGTCAGGGCATCCAATTATTTTGGATACGGCAAATACGTTAAAATTAAGCACACGGAGACCGTCAGCACCGCATACGGACATATGAGCAGAATCGCTGTGCGTAGCGGCCAACAAGTTTACCAGGGGCAGATTATTGGATACACCGGGGATACGGGCTATTCAAATGGTCCCCATTTGCATTATGAAGTTCTGAGAAATGGACGTCCTGTCAACCCATTGGCTTTCGTGAAGTACGAACCTCACAAGCTGTCTGGTTCCAAGCTTACCAGATTTAACCGATTCAAAAGCAATGTAAATCTTCAAATTGTTGGCCTGACCCAATCGTCGGGAAAGGTTGTCAGCAGATCGAAAAAGTACTCGTAATTTTCGATGCTCTTTAAGCAATTATCGAAGGTTTTTTTTTACTTCTTTAGCTTCCTGTTTCTAATTCTAGTCGCTGTGGCGGCCGTTTTTTTCTACTACGGAAGAAATTTGCCGAGTGAATCGACGTTATTGAACTACTCTCCTCCGGTCACGACAAAAGTGTATTCTTCCGAAAATGAATTAATTGAAGAATACGCGGTCGAGCGCAGAGTCATCATTCCGTTTCAAAAGATTCCATCGATAGTAAAAGGGGCATTCATCATCGCTGAAGATCGCGATTTTAATGAACACTCTGGTATCAGTTTCTATAGCCTATTAAGGGCTATCGTTGAGAATACCGCCAAAAAATCCTGGAATAAGAAACCAGCTGGGGGCTCGACTATAACTCAACAAATCGCCAAAAATCTGTTGGTTGGAAATGAGCGCAGTCTGTCTAGAAAATGTCGTGAAGCAATCATGGCATTCAGAATAGAATCGACTATTAGTAAAGATAAAATTCTTGAAATATATTTAAATCAGTTATACTTAGGGAAAGGATGTTATGGGATCGTTGAAGCCTGTAATTATTATTTCGGAAAAAAAATAGAGGATATCGAACCTCACGAAGCCGCGTGTCTAGCGGCTATACCAAGTGCTCCGTCAATTTATATAAATTCCAGGAACTCAGCTAAAATATTGGTAAAAAGAAACTCGATATTATATCAAATGAAAGATCTCGGATACATTTCCGATAAACAGTTAAAAGATTCGATTGCAAAACCAATAAATATTAAATCTAGAAAAGACAAGGTCTTTTCTCCATATTTTTCTGATGAAATATTTAAAATTTTTTCTCAAGTAGTATCACGTGATGTATTTCCGAGATGCGGATTTTCAATCACAACAACGATGAATAAAAAAATTCAACATTGCGCGACGAAAGCTCTTGAAGATGGTCTCATCGATTTCACGAAAACGAAACCTTGGACTGGAACGATTCGTAACATCGCCAATGAATCGGAACCTACCACGATACTATCTGACCTCAACGCCCACATACCGACCATCCTAAACAAAGTAACTCATTGCGTCGTCGTAGAAAATCGGGCTTCAGTGCTGGTATGCAAGGATTCAAATGATCAAACGATAAAAATACCGAAATCAGATAAATTTTACACGGATGCGCACTTAAAGATCGGGGATGTCGCGCTGTGTAGACGCATGGAGGACGGGACATACGAGCTGTTCCAGATGCCTGATGTTACCGGCGGAATAGCTGTCATGGACATGAGTAACGGAGACATTTTGGGGCTCTCAGGTGGTTTCAGTTTTGATATCAACTTC
>JAITFF010000061.1 GCA_031281515.1 Holosporales bacterium
GTTATCGCCGTCTCACAGGCAGCAAAATACGCAGATCCCAGGAGGAGAATCAAAACGGCTAAGGTACACAGTAACTCAGCTAGCATTGCTGCTCAGTAAAGTCGCTCAGAATCATATTAGGGAGTCGGGAACAATTGGCCACTTTCGTCTGCCCCTGATTTCACCAGCTGCTGAGAACACAATACGGCTCCGCTACCAGGTACTGGCCTGCTACCAAGGTAAAATGGCAAATCTTTCCTAAGATTGCGGCCCTTCGGATAGCAAGTTAGTTTGGTAATCAGCGCGGCCGGATCGCCAACTGACGGAGGGGCTCCTAAGTCTTTACTAACATTGAATTTCATTCTTTTGTACGACTCTTCCAATGCTTTGAGCCTTTTATGAAAATCATCAATCAGGACCTTAAGTCTTGCTTTATCTGCCTTTCCTTTTTTGCATTCCAATCTTTTTATGGCATCTAAAGCGTCCCGAGTGGCGGACAACAACTCCAGTACGGCGCCTATCTGGTCATCGTCATCGTTTTCGTGAAACGATAGCTCCCAACTGACCTGCTCCAGAAATGCATCAACGTCGTCGCTATTCATTGGCACAACCAGTCCATAACACGACACTGCCAACAAAAAACAGAGCGCTACAAACCTAAACACCATCCTGCTCGCACAACGACCGTACCAATAGTAAGATTCTACCATAAAACACCGCCCCGATCCATGCAGTTATTGCTGACAGAATCAGATAAGAATTGGTGCTGGCGTGTCTTTGTGTATACATCTCGAAAAAATTGTCTCACAGTGTTATGCATTAGTTTAGAATTTTCAATTCTAAGGCATATGCTATCCATTAGAGATTACTGGTGCCGAAACAAGGAAACTCGAATGTAACAAAGCGATACTGAATTGGCAGTGATGTGTGGTACAATTTACCGGTAAAGCTACATCTGCGTTTTTTTAGTATGAGATTGTTTTTTATTTTGCCGTTTTTGATGTCGTGCGTTTTTACCGCTACGAATGACGCTTTCGCTGAGACGGATGGTACGAAGCAGGAAGTGGAAGTAGGGCAAGAGCAAGAAGAGAAAACTGAGATACCGGGCGAAAAATTTGATATCAAGGTGATCGGAACGACTCTCGATGAGGCCAGCCTGTATAAGATGGGTGAGGGCGAGCGTACCTCATTAACTCAGGTTAAAGGATCTGAGGCTCTACGCGCCTTTAAAAATGCAACTCCAGTTAAATTGGGCAAAAGCAAGAAGAAACCAGTTATGGTTGGTTATCACACAGCAAATAGGTTTTATCGCATAGTCGGGAGGGTGAACAACGACGTCGTTACCAATGTCGATATCGAAAACAGAATCAGATTTATCTTCTTCTCATCGGGGAAGCAGTACAAAGAAAAAGACGCTAAATTGATGGTCGAGTCGGTCACTAGAACCCTAATCGATGATGAGCTGCAGCGGCAGTATGCTGAATTGTACAGCCTAAAAGTGGATGAAAACGAGGTTGATAGAAAAATTCAAAACATTGCTACTAACAATTCCATTACGGTCGAAGAATTGGCCAGTAAATTCGAAGAATGTGGAATTAACATGGAAATATTCAAGAAGCACATAAAATCCAGGATGCTACTACAATTCATCGTACAACTCATAGGTGATATAGCGCGCGTCACGCCGCAGGAAATCGATGAAGCTCGGATAAAGGCAAAGAGTGATATCAGTCAGAAGCGCTACCACTTGCTGGAAATAGCTCTTAGAGTGGATGAGGATGAGAGTAATGAAAAAGCAAAGGAGAGGGCGGAATCTATTCTACGCCTCATAAAAGATGGATTTAGTTTCAGGGTTATGGCTGAGGCAGTGTCTCAGGGGGCGTATACCGATGATGTCGGAGATCTCGGCTGGGTTAGGCAAGATTGTATAGAAAAACCAGTTTTAGACGTGATAAAAAATCTTGAAGTAGGTCAGGTTAGCGATGTAATTAAGACGAGAACTGGGTACAAAATCGTACACATCGTCGATATTGCTGAGCCAGGGAAAGCCGGACAATCCAATACGGAATATAAGGTTCTGTGCTCAAAGGTACAATTTCAGGGTGGTCTTTTGACTCAAAAAGACATAGAGAAATTGAATGTTGCTATAACAGAATTGAAGGATGTAACTCTTACTGCAAAATATAAGGAAGTTTGCAAGAAGCATAAAATTGAATTCGAGGAGCGGGATATTGTGCATCCGAATGAATACGAGTTGGAATTAATTAAGCAATCAAGTGAATCCAAGAAACCGGTGATTATGAGGGCAATTGATGATGAAAATAGTATAATGGTTATGATGATGGTGGATAAAAAGGTTCCGGATGCGGTCGTGCCAACAGACAGGGAGTTATTCATGAAACTATCCGGCATGAAGATCGAAAAAGAATTCAGGCGGAATTACAAGAAGATGAAGGCGATGGCTCACAGCTGTATATACCTCGAGCGACTGGCGGAAGTCGCTCAGTGAGAATAGCATTTTTCGGTGATGTCGTCGGTAGATCCGGTAGAGAGGCCGTAGTTCGCTATGTTTCGGCCAACAAGGCTGCCCACAAGATGGACTGCGTGATCGTTAATGCAGAAAATGCTGCTCATGGCTTCGGAATTACTCAAAAAATATGTGATCAGCTCTTTGAGGTTGGTGTGGATATTATCACGCTCGGTAATCATACATTCGATCAAAAGGGAGATATGCAGCTTTTCGATAGAGAAGTGAGGCTGGCGAGACCGCTGAATTATCCGGTCGGTACTCCCGGGAAAGGGTATAGAATCATTGATCTGAAAAATTCTGGGAAACGGATTTTGGTCGTCAATTTAATAGGGCGATTATTTATGGAGTATAACGATGATCCATTCCATGCTATGGCCGTTTTGTTGAGTGAATACGAATTGGGGAAGAAGTCTATCGATGCTATCTTCGTAGATTTTCACGCTGAAGCAACAGCCGAAAAGTCTGCCCTCGCGAGGTATCTGGATGGCAGGGTTACAGCCGTTGTCGGAACCCATACTCACGTTCCAACAGCAGATTTGCAGATCCTAAAAAATGGGACTGGTTATCTTTCTGACTGTGGAATGTGTGGTGATTATGATTCTGTCATTGGGATGGAGGATTCTTCCTCGATCGTCAGATTCACGCAAAAAATCTACGAGTTTAACAGGATGCAACCAGCCCAAAAAGAGGCCACCGTTTGCGGGGTCGTGATTGACGTTGCCGATAACGGACTGTGTCAAAATATTCAAACCATTCGAGTTGGTGGGTATCTGTTGGAACAGAAGGATTGCGTTCTGTAATTTTCGTGGGATAGAATCTAAACTAGCTCATATATATCACGGGAATCAAATGTCCGAAACCGATATATCACGTAACGAGAGATATATTGAGATTTTTAAAAAGTTAGTCGATATCTATATTGAAACTGGAGAACCAGTTGGTTCACGAGTTATTTCCAAGACTCTATCGAGCCCGCTTTCTCCGGCGACGATCAGGAACGTCATGTCCGATCTCGAGGATCTCGGTATCATATGCTCTGAACACACGTCTTCTGGAAGAAAACCAACCGAGAAGGGGTGGAGATTTTTTGTGAATGCTTTGGTCGAGGCCGCGGATCTCTCGGCATTAGAGCGCGAGGCCTTCCTGGAATTAACCAAAAATTCTAACGGAAGAAGTGTCGAATCTATCCTAGAGACGGCGACCGATATTCTATCTGGGCTTTCGAATTGCGTCAGCATCATTATGACGCCGACGGTTAATGCAAAGATCAAACATATAGATTTTGTACTGCTTAGTCCAGGAAGAGTCATCGTCGTTATTGTGTCTGAAAGAGGTGTAGTGGAGAATAGGTTGATCGAGGTGCCGTCCGATGTGTCTCAGAGGGTTCTCGAGAGGGCCACGAGATACATTAATACGAAGCTGACGGGGATGACGCTCGATGAGGTAAGGAACAGCATTCAGGATCAGGTTCGTTGTCATGAGGAAGGGATTGATGAACTAACTCAAGAGATCGTTGGAAGCGGGATTGAAATCATCGAATCTGAAGACGGAGGAGATGTCTTCGTGAAGGGGCGATCCAATCTGGTTTCGAATTCTGGAGAGATTAGCGATCTCCGTAATTTACTCCAGAAATTGGACGAAAAGAAGACGATGAAAAAATTGTTGGATCAATCGGTGAAGGGGCAAGGAATCCAGGTATTCATCGGGGCCGAAACAAAATCATTTGAGATGTTTGGATGCTCGGTAATAGCGGCCCCATACGGTGACTCAAGCAAAAATCTGATTGGAGCGATAGGAGTGCTGGGGCCATCGCGGATGCAATACGGGCGAGTCATCACCCTCGTTGATTATACGGCAAAATTGCTGGGCAATATTATCTAGAGGAACAAATGGCGTACCCGATAGGATTCGAACCTACGACCTTTGCCTTCGGAGGGCAACGCTCTATCCATCTGAGCTACGGATACACAATCAAAAGATCCCCAGGAGTCATATTGTATCCTATATCCGATTCCTAAAACACCAACTTGTAACCTTAGGTTGTATAAAAGTGAGTGCGTCAGAGCCTCAGCAAAATTTACATGATGCAATACAAGACAGAGGTATTTACCACATGCTTAGGAGGGCCAATATTCGTCATCGAATGTCAATAGAGTTTCCGAGGCACCCTGTTCCGCCCCAGACTGGGGATTTTCTGCTGAACTGGCCATGTTCTCCATTACCTTCTTGCAGCTTACACTTCCTTAAACCCTAATTGGTTGCAATGATATTGTAATGATATTCATCAAATGATGGTGTGATTATAAAAACACATAGCGATGCATTTATCAAAAGATAATAATTCACTTTAAGAAAAATTAAACCATATCCTACCAAACTGATACCTAGACGTGAATTCAATTCTCTGGAGAGAGAACTAAGATGAACAGGAAAGTGCTAGGAATCATAGGAGTGTTGGCCGTAGGTGTGGTCGATGCTGGGGCAAGTTGCCCAGGGTACAACGGAGGGTATATTGGATTAAAGTTTGGAACCGCCGTTCAAACCGCAAAACACAAGAAGGCTGAAAAAAAGGTGAAAGTTAAAGAGGACGCAACTTATGTGCTGAAAGAGGCTTATTTTGATAAGGCAGGCCTTGAGGCCGCTGTGCAAAGCGTTCATGACGCTCAAATACCCGATCCTGCAGTGGCTTTCCCTGATGCGCTGTTTAATGCTGCTGTTGTTGGTGCAGGGGATCATAACCTTCTGAACGCTCCTGTGCCGGACCTTGCGGTGTTTAATGCGGGTATGTCTGCTCTGCTCGCCGCAAAGATAGCCGCTGCCAAAGCTGCTTTTGGTATTGCCGATGATCAAATCGTTCTACCCGTCTTCACTGATGTACAGCAAGGATCCAGGGTGATCTCCGCTGGTTCTGTGAGTGGGTACGAAATCTTCTCGGCTCAGGGAACTCAGGCAGCCCCGGAGAACTTTAACGGGACCGCTGCTAGAGTTGTTGTTACCGCTGCCACGGTCTGTAGGACTCAATTCTTAACCGACGTTTTTGGCGGAGATACTGCGGCAGCAATTGGAACTAAGTTTAACGAGCGTTTTGATCGGATCGTATTCCATGCGGCCGACGACTTCTATAAGGCTGCGGAAAATGGTGAGGCGAAGGATCAAGTTAGAGATTTCACTGTTCCAGAGTCCAAATGTCAAGCTCACAAACAGGCTGGGCTGTTAGAGTTAGAAGCTGGATTTTGTAAATCCTGTAACA